>DATBGJ010000680.1:0-6151 GCA_036558045.1 Thermoanaerobaculia bacterium | reverse complement strand
GGCCGGCCCCGCACCTCACCTCACGGCAGCCGCAGCACGAGGATCGTCTGGTCGTCCTCGCGCGGCGCGTCGCCGGTGAAGAGGGCGACGTCGGCGAGAACGCCGTCGCGGACGCCGTCGACGCCGCGGCCGGCATGCCTGGCGAGGCTCTGTTCCAGGCGCTCGAAGCCGAACATCTCCTCGCTCCCTTCCCGCCGCGCCTCGATCAGCCCGTCGCTGAACAGGAACAGCGTGTCGCCTGGAGCGAGGCGGTGGGTGCGGGCCTCGACGTTGAGCTCGCCGCGCACCCCGAGGGGATAGGCGATGGATTCCAGCGCCTCCACCCGCCCGGCGGTGGAGATGCGGTAGGGGAAGAGATGGCCGGCGCTGGCGTGCACCAGCTCCAGCCGCCGCGGGTCGAGCAGCGCGTAGCAGAGCGTGGCGAGCAGCCGCTTGCGGGCGGTCTGGTAGACGGTGCGGTTGAGGGTGTTGAAGACGGCCGCCACCTCCGGGTTGAAGGTCACCTGCACGGCGAGCGCCGACTTGGCCATCGACATGATGAGGCCGGAGGAGACGCCGTGGCCCGCCACGTCGCCCACCGCCAGGGCCAGGCGGCCGTCCTCCAGCGCCAGCACGTCGTAGAAATCGCCGCCGACTTCCGAGGCCGGCAGGTAGGCGTGGGCGATGTCGACGCCGGCGAGCCGCGGCGGCAGCTCGGGGAGGATCGAGCTCTGGATGCGCCGCGCCGTCTCCAGCTCCACCCGCTGGCGCTCGCGATCGGCGATGCGCCGCACGTGCGGCGGCACGTCCTCGTAGCGGTAGACGAACTCCTTGCCGCTGCCGAGAAAGCGCAGGCTCGCCAGGAGCGGAATCGCCAGCAGGCCGACGGCGAGCCAGCCCTGCACCTGGAGGCCGGCATCCCCGGCGGTCAGCAGCGGATAGGCCGAGAAGAGCGTCTGCGTCACGAAGCCGGCGAGGAGCACGGCGAGCAGGTCCGTGGCCACGAAGAGGCCCGCCAGCACCGCGGCGAAGAGGAGGGCGATGACGAAGGTCCAGCCGAGGGGCATCACCAGGGCCAGCGGCGGCAGGACGACGGCCGCCAGCAGCACGGCGGCGAGCGATCCCGCCCACACGCCCAGGCGCCGGGCTGACGCCGGCAGCACGCAAAGGATGACGGCAAGATAGAGCGGCAGCACGATGCCGAGCGCATTGAGCACCAGCTCCAGGCCCGGCCACCGGCTGTTGATGTCCATCACCAGCGAGGAGAACGCCCAGCCGCCGGCGGCATGGATGGCGAGCAACAGGGCCGCCAGCCCTCCCGTGGCCGCGAGCCCCGCCATCCAGCCGCGGAAGGCGGACCGCGCCACCGTCTCGTTCGCGAAGTCTCCCTGGAAGAGGGCGTCGAAGGCCGCCAGCTTGTGTCCCCATTGCTCGCGGCAGATGGACTCGCCCACGGACCACCCGAAGAAGGCGAGCACCGCGGCGGGCAGGATGAAGTAGACCACCTGGAACAGCACCACGAGCCACGTGTTCTGCTCGCGCGTGGCGAAGCCGAAGCCGCTATCCTCGGAGCTGACGCGGCTGAGGAGCAGCATCAACAGCAGGCCGGCGTCGCCCACCAGCAGGAAGATCTGCGCGCCGCGCCGCACTCCGATCTCCCCTTCGTGATAACGCTTGAGGAAGGGGAAGGCCAGCAGGACGACGAGCAGCAGGATCCACACCACCCGGGTGATGCCGAGGAGGCCGAAAGTCTGCACGGAGCGGATGAGGTCCTTCTCCTTGGGATCGTCCAGCCAGCGGCCGAACCCCGCGATCTGGTCGCCGGCGAAGAACACCTGGACGCCATGGGTGCTGCCCGCCGCGAGCGGATTGCGGCGGTCGGGATAGCGGACGGTCAGGTCGGTCCGCTTGGCGAGCTGTTGGCTGCGCAGCTCCGGCGCGCCGTAGCGCGCCGGGTCGAACCCTTGCTCGCGGAGGAACGCGTCGGCCCGCGCGCGCGCCTCCTGCGGGGAGATCGAAGCTCCCGCGGCCTGGGGATCGAACCGCCGCCGCAGCGCCAGGATCTCACCGTTGAAGGAGACCCCCGCCGTATAGGCCCACTCGTCGCGCTGCGCCCGCCGCGGGTAGACGCGGACCTGCCAGGAGACGACCTGGTCGGGGAGCCCCGACGCGCGCAGCGGCTCCTCTCCCCGCCGATCGCGGATCCCCTGCAGCCGGCGCTCCATCAGGAAGTCCCGATCGACCTGGACCACGACGTAGGCGTCCTTGACCGGCTGCCCGAGATCGTGGAAGCGCTCGAGCGCGATGGCGACCGCCTCGGCGCGCGACACCGTCCAGGGCTCGGGGATGAAAGGGAAGGCCCGCGGATAGGCCCAGATCAGCAGCGCCAGGCCGGCGGCGCCCGCGAGAAGCCAGAGGACGAGGGAGCGCGCGTACCTCATGGGGGTAGTACGGAAATTGAGGGTTGTGAGTTTACGACCGATCTGCCCTGCGAAGCCCTCACCCCTGACGGGCGAGGGGGACGATTCCGACCGTCGAAGACAGTAGGGTGCGCTGTGCGCACCATGAATCGTCGATGGTGCGCACAGCGCACCCTACCGGCAATGTCCCTTTGCAGGCGTCCCCCCTCGCCCGTCAGGGAGAGGGGTCAGGGGAGTGAGGGCTTCGCAGGGCAGGCCGTTCCGAAAGGCTGGACCATCTGCAGCCCCCTCATCCCTTCGGCAGCGCCTCCACCAACCCCCGCACGGCCTGGGCCGACTTGTCCAGCATCGCCTTCTCTTCCACTGTCAACGACAGTTGGACCACCTTCTCCATGCCGCCGCGGCCGAGCACGCAGGGCACGCCGATGAACAGGTTCTCGTACCCGTATTCACCCGCGAGATAGACGGCGCAGGGGAGGATCTTCTTCTTGTCCTTGAGGATGGCCGCCACCATCTCGTAGGCGGAGGCGCCCGGCGCGTAGTAGGCCGAGCCGGTCTTGTAATAGTTGACGATCTCGATGCCGCCGTTGCGGGTGCGGTCGTTGATCGCCTCGATGGCCGCCGCGTCCAGGAGCTGCGGCAGGGGCACGCCGTTGACCGTGGCGTAGCGCGGCAGCGGCACCATGGTGTCGCCGTGGCCGCCGAGCACGAAGGCGTCGACGTCCTCCACCGAGACGTCGAGCTTCTCGGCGATGAACCAGCGCATGCGCGCGGCGTCGAGCACGCCGGCCATGCCGAAGACGCGCTCGCGGGGGAAGCCGGAGACGCGGCGGGCCACCTCGCACATGGCGTCGAGCGGATTGGTGACGATGATGAGGATGGTCTCCGGCGACCGCGCGACGAGCTGCCGCACCACCTCGGAGACGATCTCGGTGTTCTTCGCCAGCAGGTCGTCGCGGCTCATGCCCGGCTTGCGGGCGAGGCCCGCGGTGACCACGCAGACGTGCGAGCCGGCGGTGGGCTCGTAATCGCCGCCGCCGCTGATGCGGGCGTTGAAGCCCAGCACGGGAGCGGACTCCATCATGTCGAGGGCCTTGCCGGTGGCGAGATCGGCGAGCATGTCCACCATCACCACGTCGGCCAGATCCGCCTGGGCGACCAATTGCGCGCAGGTGGCGCCGACGTTGCCGGCGCCCACCACGGTGACTTTGTAGCGCATGGAAAAATCTCCTGTTCGACTCAGATGTTGCCGAGAATCGCCGCCGCGAACTCGGAGGTCCTGAGCAGCGTCGCGCCCTCCATCTGCCGCTCGAGATCGTAGGTCACCCGCTTCTGCGCGATGGTGCGGGCGAGCGCCGACTCGACGGCGTCGCCCGCCTCGCGCCAGCCGAGCCAGCGCAGCATCATGACGCCGGAGAGGATCAGCGAGCCGGGGTTGACCTTGTCCTGGTTGGCGTACTTGGGCGCCGTGCCGTGGGTCGCCTCGAAGACGGCGAAGCCGTCCCCCTCGTTGCTGCCGGGCGCCATGCCGAGGCCGCCCACCTGGGCGGCGAGGGCGTCGGAAAGATAGTCGCCGTTGAGGTTCGTCGTCGCCAGGACGTCGTACTCCTCCGGCCGCAGCAGGACCTGCTGGAAAGTGGAGTCGGCGATGCGGTCCTTGATCAGGATCTTGCCCGCGGGCGTCTGGCCGCCGTGCGCGTCCCAGACCTCCTGCTCGCTGACCGTGGCGTCGCCGAACTCCTCGCGCGCCACCTCGTAGCCCCAGTCCTTGAAGGCCCCCTCGGTGAACTTCATGATGTTGCCCTTGTGCACCAGGGTGACGTTCTTGCGGCCGGCCGCCAGGGCGTGCTGGATCGCCTTGCGCACGAGCCGCTTGCTGCCGGTCACCGAGACGGGCTTGATGCCGATGCCGCTGTCCGGCCGCACCTTCTTGCCGAGGCCGGCGAGGAACTCGATGAGCTGCTTCGCCTCCTCCGAGCCGGCGCGCCACTCGATGCCGGCGTAGACGTCCTCCGTGTTCTCGCGGAAGATGACCATGTCCACCTTCTGCGGCTCCTTGACCGGCGAGGGCACCCCTTCGTAGTAGCGGACCGGCCGCACGCAGGCGTAGAGGTCGAGCACCTGGCGCAGGCTGACGTTGAGGCTGCGGATGCCGCCGCCAACCGGGGTCGTGAGCGGCCCCTTGATCGCCGCCCGAAAGTGCTGGATCGCCTCCAGGGTGGCAGGCGGGAGCCAGTCCTGCTTCAAGGTGTAGGCCTTCTCGCCGGCGAGCACCTCGAACCAAGCGATGGCGCGCGCGCCGCCGTAGACCTTCTCCACCGCGCCGTCGAGCACCCGGCGGGTGGCCTTCCAGATGTCCGGACCCGTGCCGTCGCCCTCGATGAAGGGGATGATCGGCCGCTCCGGCACTTCCAGGCGCTGCTCCGCCGCGTGCCAGACGATCTGCTGGCCGTCCGCGGGCGGGGTCGGATCGATGAATGGAGTGCCCAAAGCCAAGCTCCTCCGCAGAAGAAGGAAAGCGCGTGGAAAGTATCACAGCCTCCTGGGGGCGGCGCTCCCAGGGCCGTGCTAGATTCTCCGCCTCATGGACTGGGAACCCCTGATCGCCGCCGCCACGGCCGCGCGCGCCAGGGCCTACGCGCCCTACAGCCGCTTCGCCGTGGGCGCCGCCGTGCTCATGGAGGACGGCTCGATCCACGCCGGCGCCAACGTCGAGAACTGCATTCCCAGCCTCTCCGTGTGCGCCGAGCGCAACGCCGTCGCCGCCGCCGTTTCGGCGGGCCGGCGCCGGCCCCAGGCGCTCGCCGTGGTCACCGAGATGAGCCCGCCCGCCCGCCCCTGCGGCCTCTGCCGCCAGACGCTCGCCGAGTTCGCCCGCGACCTGCCCATCCTGGTGGTCAATCCCGGCGGCGAACGCCAGGAGACCAGCCTCGCCGAGCTGCTGCCCTTCCCCTTTTCGTTGCCGGGGTAGGCTCCCGAAAGGGACGAAAGGGACACCAGGGATAACAGGGACGAGGGACCTTCTTTGTCCTTGGAGTCCTTGATGTCCCTTTTGTCCCCTTTTTCTCTATCTGGAAAGAACTCGTCTCCCGTTTTTCCCCTGATTGCACTTATACTCTGAAGATCTCACTCAGCTTTGTCGATCTTGGCCGTTCGAGGGGCCAGGGGGGATTCCATGGAGTCAGCCGGTTTGGCGTGGGCGGGCTCTGCCGAGGCGCTGCCGCCCGGGATGGCGTCCGCTGTCGCTCCCCTCCTCGACCGGCTCGCCTCGTTCCTGCCGGAGCCGGCAGGGACCGGCCGGAGCTGTCTCGCCCTGTTCGACGCCGGGCCGGGGCAGCTCGGCTCGCCGCGCATCGCCCAGCTCGCCGTGCTCGTCGCCCTCGCCCGCCGCGCGGCGGAGGCGCGGAGGAGCTTCGCCTGGGGCATCCTTCAGCAGCCGGACGCGCCGCTCTCCTCCGGCGCCTGGGCGGAGGACTGCGAGCGGCTGATGGCGGCGCGCACTTCCCGCGAAGCCACCGAGGACCGCATCGCGGCCTGGCGCGCGCGGCTGGAGGACCTCGCGGAGGATCGAGAGCTCTGGATCGTCGGCCCGTCGCGGCTCGGCCCGCCGCCCGATCTGCCCGGCGCCTATCACCTGCTGCTCCGGGATACGCTCGACCCCATAAAGCGCTCCCTCCAGTTGACCCTTTGGAAGGATGGAACCACGGCCGGCGAAGCCCTGCTCGAGCCGCCGGAGGATGCGGTCAGCGTTC
>DATBGJ010000679.1:0-3669 GCA_036558045.1 Thermoanaerobaculia bacterium | reverse complement strand
CGCGGTGGCTTCGTCGAGGAGGGCCTCGCGCACGGCGGCCGCGTCGGCGAAGCCGGTGCGGGCGATCTCCGCGTCCCGCATCTCGGCTCCCTGCAGGGCGTCCTGGAGCGTTGCCGCGGCGGCTTCGGCGGTGAGCCGTTGCGCCTCCCCGGCCGCCGTCAGCCGGTTCTTGGCGGCCGCCTCCTCTTCGGCAGCCGCCTTGAGACCGGTCTCCAACCGCCGGATGCGCTCCTCCAGGGCCGCGGCCTCGGCGGCCGGGTCCGGAGACTGGGTGACGGCGTGGATCTCCTCCTCCAGCGCCGCGAGCCGTTGCAGGCCGGCGTTGCGCTCCTCGTCCAACCGCTTGCGCGCCGCCTCCTTCTCGGCGAGCCGGTCCCGCGCCCTCGTCTCCTCGGTCCTGGCCTTCTCCAGGGCGCGTTCCGCCGCGGCCAGCCGCGCCTTCGCTTCCTCGTTCGCCTTGC
This sequence comes from Thermoanaerobaculia bacterium, assembly GCA_036558045.1. GTDB lineage: Bacteria > Acidobacteriota > Thermoanaerobaculia > Multivoradales > UBA5704 > DATARR01. The sequence goes on along the minus strand of DATBGJ010000679.1, from coordinate 3,208 downwards.
GGCTCCTGGCGAGCGCCGCGATCTGTTTTTCGACCCAGGCCTCGACGACGGCGTCGCCTTGCGGAGCGCGGTCGCCGAGCGTTCCACGGAGCCCCGCCTCGGCGGCTTCTATGTTGGTTTGCAGCTCGGTGCAGAGCGATTCGTGCTCGGCGAGACCCTGCCGGGCGGCCTGGAGCGTCGCTTGCTCGCCGGTGAGCGCATCCTCGTGCCGCCGGGCGAGGGCTTCGGTTTCTTTTTGCCTCTCCCGCGCGGCTTCGAGCGCGGCCCTGGCCGCTGCGAGCTCGGGATGCAGATCGGCGGGAGGCGGCGCGCTCACGAGCTGCTCGCAGACGGGACAGGGCTCGCCGGGGACCAATCCCTCGCGCAGGTGATTGGCCGCGTCCAGACGGTTCGCGCGGTGCAGCGCCTCCTCCGCCGCCTCGCAGACGCGTAGCGCCTCCTCGGCGGACTTCCTGGCGGACTTGGCCTCCTTCTTCAGCCGCTCGGTCTTCGCGGTCTGCTCCTTGACCGCCTTGCGCTTACGGGCGAGCTCGGCCTGCTGCTCCGCCGCGCTCTTGCGAGCGGCGCCCAGCACGACGGCGAGGTCGCGGACGCCCCCCAGCAGCTCGTCCAGCTCCGGCTCGTAGCCGGAGGCCTCGGCGGCCTGCCGGGCGGCGTCGACGGCCGCCTGTTGTTGCGCTTGCACGGCCTGCGCGGATTCGACCGTCGCGGCGAGCGCGGAGAGCTCATCCTCCAGGACTTTCAAATCCCGCATCTGCCGCTCGACGGCGGCCTGGAGCTGCTCGCGTTCCGGCAGGCGTCCGAGCACCTGATGGAGGCTGGCCACCTGCTCGCGGATCGACGGGATCGCCTGGGCGGCCTTCTCCGCCGACTTCAAGGCACCGGACTTCTCTTTCCAGTCCTGCTGCGCGGCGTCCTGCTGGGCCTTGGCTTCGTCCGCCGCCTTCTTCGCCGCCTGCGCGGCGCCGGCGGCGCGGTCCGCCTCCCGCAGCAGAGGCAGCAGGGGCGCCGCGCGCGCCGACGCCTCGAGCCGTTCTCGATCGCGGCTCACCTGCTCGGCCTGCTGCCGCAGAGCGGCCCGCTTTTCCTCGACCTGCTGCAGCTCGCGCGTCTTCGCGTGCCGGCCGCGCAGCCGGGCGAGCGCGGCCTGGGAGTCGTCCCGCCGCCGGCGCGACACCACGAGCGACTCGACGACCTTGGCGTGCTCCGCCTCCAGCGCCGCGACCGCGGCCTCGTCGACGCCCGCGTACTCGTCCGCCAGAAGCTTGCGCAGCGAATCGACGGTGCTCTTCTTGGCCACCGCCTGGCGCTGGGCCCGCTCGCGCATCCGCTCGTAGACGTCGAGCCGCAGAAGCGTGCGGAGCATGCTGCGCCGGTCCCGCGGCGGCGCCTTGAGGAACCTCGCGAACTCGCCCTGCGGCAGGATCACGGCCTGCAGGAACGCGGCCGCCTCCAGCCCCAGGATCTGCACCACCCGATCGGCCGCGGGGCGCACCTGGTCCGCCAGGTTCCTGTAGGTGTCGTTGCCGTCGCGCTCCTCCAGGCGCACCAGGTGGGCGCCGTTGCGGCGCAGGGTGCGCGCGATGCGGTAGCGGCTCTCGCCGACCTCGAAGTCCAGCACCACGCTGACCCGGTCGCGGGCCGCCGAGATCATCTCGGTCCGGTTGTAGACGTTGACGCGGGGGATCTCGCCGTAGAGCGCGAAGATGATGGCGTCCAGCAGGGTCGACTTGCCGGCTCCCGTCGGCCCCGAGATGGCGAAGAGATCGAGCTCGCGGAAGTCGACCTCCTGCTTGTCCCGGAAGCACGCGAGGCCCTCGATGGTGAGATGGACGGGACGCAGCGCTCAATCCTCCACGAAAGCCTGATCATAGAGGTTCTTGAACGCCTCCAGAACGGCCCAGTCCGCCGGCTGGTTGTGCTCGCGGAGGTGGTAGGCGGCGTAGTGCGCCGCCGGCGAAAGCCCCTTCTCCAGCGGCACCTCCGGCGGCTCCTCGGGCTCGGGGAGCTCGGCGCGCACCACGAGCGCGTTGGGGAGGAGCTCGCGGACCTTGCGGTTGAGATCGGGGTCCTTCTCCGTCAACGGCACCGTCACGCGCAGCCATCCCGTGCGGTAGTCGTCCGCGGTGGCCTCGAGCTCGGCGAGCGAGGCGCGCAGGTCGACGAGCGGCAGCCCGCCCTCATAGGGAACGTGCTCGATGTTCGCGGGCTTGCCGGGCGACGCCGTGACGACGACGAAGCTCTTCTCCTCGCCGGCCTCGCCGAAGTCCATCTGCAGGAGCGAGCCGGCGTAGAAGGCGGGCGCCGGCGCGGCGATCTCCTGCGGCTTGTGCATGTGCCCGAGCGCGATATAGCTCGCCGTGGGGGGCAGAGACTCCGGCCGGGCGGCCCAGTCCTCGCCGATGTGGACCCGGCGCTCCGATTCGCCGAAGAGCGCTCCCTCGAGGTGCGTGTGCGCCATGAGGAGGTTGACGGCGTCCGGCCGGAAGTCGCCGCAGAGATCCTGCATGGCGAGCTCGAACATGCGCGCGTAGCGGCTGTGGGCCCTCGCCTCGTCGCCGGCGATGTCCAGCGCCGACACCCAGGCTCCCGGGGATGCGAACGGCAGCGCCGCCACGACCGCCGTCTCGCCGCGGCGGGTCTCGATGGTGCGGGTGCCGCCGCGGGAGGCGGGGCGCGGGCGGCCGAGGATCTGCACGTTGACGAGCTCGGTGAGCAGCGAGCGGGCGTCCAGGCGGAGCGGATCGTCGTGGTTGCCGGCGATGACGAGCATGTGGGCGCCGGCGCGGCCGACGCGGATCAGGAAGCGGTTCACGAGCTGCTCGGCCTCGGCGGGCGGGTTGCGGCTCTCGAAGACGTCCCCGCTGTGGAGGACGAGGTCGATGGATTCCCTCTCGATGAAGGCCGCGAGATGGTCGAGCACGGCCTCCAGCTCGTCGAGGCGCTGGATCCCCTTCCACCGGCGGCCGACGTGCCAGTCGCTGGTATGGACGATCCTCATGGATCAGAACCTTCTCCGATCCCGCCGTTGGCGTCAACTTCGGCGATCGGCTCCAGCCTCGTCGCGCCGCCGGCCCTCACTCCCCCGGCCGCTCTCTCACTACCTGCACGCGACCCGGCGCTCCCCCCGAGGTCCCGGGGATTTCCCCCGGGCTCCGCGGCTCGCGCCGAGAGAGCCCGAGGCACGCCCTCCGCCTCCCCGCTCATT
>DATBGJ010000678.1:0-3285 GCA_036558045.1 Thermoanaerobaculia bacterium | reverse complement strand
GCCGCCGGTCTGGTCGTCGGGCTGCTGCAGGGCCGCATGGAGTTCGGACCGAGGGCCCTTGGGGCGCGTTCGATCATCGCCGACGCGCGATCGACCAAGATGCAGTCGGTCTTGAACCTGAAGATCAAGTTCCGCGAGTCGTTCCGTCCGTTTGCGCCCGCGGTTCTGCGCGAGCACGTGTCCGACTGGTTCGAGATGGACCGCGACAGCCCCTACATGCTGCTCGTCGCGGATGTCGTCGATCGCCGGCGCATTCCGATGACCGACGATCAGCATGTACGGCGAGTCGACGTTCAGGTCGAACCACTCCGCGACGTGCTCGCGCAGCACGCTCGGCGCGAAGGGCCGGAAGCTCTCGCGGTACTTGATCTTCAGGTTCATCACCGACTGCATCTTCGGCGATCGCGCATCGCCGACGATCGAGCGGCCGCCGAGCGCCCGCGGGCCGAACTCCATCCTCCCCTGGCAGAGGCCGACGACGTTCTCGCCGGCGATCAGCTCGGCGATGCGCCGCGCCCAGTCGGAGTCGGGCAGCTCCTCGTAGGGGAGATGATGGAAGTCCAGGTACTCGCGGATCTGCTCCCGCGAGAACTCCGGCCCCAGCAGGGCGCCGCGCATGGCGTCCCGCGGCCGGCCGTCGGCGACCGCCACCGTCCGCGGCTTGCCCAGCGCGTTGTGCCAGACGGCGAGCGGCGCGCCGAGGGCGCCGCCGGCGTCGCCCGCCGCGGGCTGGATCCACAGGTCGTCGAAGATCCCCTCGCGCAGCAGCAGGCCGTTGGCCACGCAGTTGAGGGCCACGCCGCCGGCCATGCAGAGATGGCGCTTGCCGGTGAGCTCGCGGGCCGTGCGCGCGAGCTTGAGGACGATCTCCTCGGTGACCTCCTGGATGGACTTGGCGAGGTCCATCTCCCGCTGGGTGATCGGCGACTCCGGCTGGCGCGGCGGCCCGCCGAACAGCGCCTCGAATTTGCCGTTCGTCATCTCCAGGCTGTCGAGATAGCCGAAGTAGTCCATGTTCATGCGGAACGAGCCGTCGTCGCGCACGTCCACCAGCTCCCGGCGGATGGCCTCCGTGAAGCGGCCTTCGCCGTAGGGCGCGAGCCCCATCAGCTTGTACTCGCCCGAGTTGACGCGGAAGCCGGTGAAGTAGGTGAACGCCGAGTAGAGGAGCCCGAGCGAGTGGGGGAAGGTGATCTCGCGCAGCAGCCGCAGCTTGTGGCCCTCGCCGACGCCGATCGTCGTAGTGGCCCATTCGCCGACGCCGTCGAGCGTCAGCACCGCCGCCTCCGCGAAGGGCGAGGGGTAGAAGGCGGACGCCGCGTGCGACTCGTGGTGCTCGGTGAAGTAGATCTCCTTCGCCTCGCCGACGCCGCAGCGGTCGAGCGCGTCCTGGATCTGCGGCGGGATCCACAGCTTCTCGCGCAGCCACACCGGCAGCGCCAGGACGGCCGAGCGCAGCCCCTTGGGCGCCACCGCCAGATAGGTCTCCAGGATGCGGTGGAACTTGAGCAGCGGCTTGTCGTAGAAGACGACGCCGTCGAGCTCGCCCTGGCCCACGCCGCCTTCGGCCAAGCAGTAGCGCACGGCATTGAACGGGAAGCCTTCGTCGTGCTTCTTGCGCGTGAAGCGCTCCTCCTGGGCGGCGGCGACGATGCGCCCGGCGTCCACCAGGCAGGCGGCCGAGTCGTGGTAGTAGCAACTGATGCCGAGCAGCTTCACGGTCAGAACTGCTTGCGGTAGGACTCGGGAGTCCTCTCGCGCCCTTCGGTCGAGGTCCAGTACGTGGGCAGCCTCGGATCGGCGCCGCGCGAGATGGCGAGCTTCCGCCGCATGAGCGCCCCGATCGGCAGGAAGACGACGTAATAGAGGATCGTCATCAGCAGCCAGGTGACGCCGGAGCCCACGGCGTGGGCGAAGCGGTCCAGCCCGTGGGTCAGCGTCTTGTAGAGGCCCAGGGGCGAGGCCATGGCGATCAGGAAGATTAGAACGGCAATGCCGGCGATGACCGCCGCCGCGACCGGCCGGTCGAAGAGGAAGACCGCCAGCGCGGCCGTCAAGCCAATAACGCCGCCGATGGCGCCCTTCCGGCGGTTCGCGGCCGCCTCGCGGGCAGGGGCCTCCTGCTCGCGGGCGATGCGGGCGAACCAGTCCCAGGCGACGGCGGAGGGTTCTTTGGGCTCTGACATGGGTTATCGATCGACGGCCGGACCATTCTGGGGCACGACAGGATAGACGGGGAGGGGGGCGGCTGGCAAGGCGCCTCCTCGCCCGGCGCTTCCGCGCCCGGGCTACCGAAACGTCGCTTCTCTGAAGCGAATCGCCCTCTGGGCGACGTTTCGGTAGCCCTGGGCGGGAGCCCGGGGCCAGCTACAATCCCACCAATCCATGAATCTCCCACCCCCCACCCGCCTCCTCGACCTCCCCGGCTTCGCCCTCGGCCACGGCACGGACCGTGAGGCGCTGACCGGCGTCACCGTCATTCTCTGCCCCGAGGGGGCCCTCGCGGCGGCGGAGGTGCGGGGCTCGGCCACGGGCACCCGGCAGTTCGACTCGCTGGTCTCCGGCCAGCACGTGGCCAGCAAGGCGCACGCGGTGGTCCTCGCCGGCGGCAGCGGCTACGGCCTCTCGGCGGCGGATCCGGTGGTGGAATGGCTGGCGGAGCGCGGCTACGGCTTTCAGACCGGCATCGCTCCCGTGCCGCTCGTCCCCACGGCGATCCTCTTCGACCTGGGGCTCGGCAAGCCTGTCGCGCCCGGACGCGCCGTGGTCGAAGCCGCCTTGGCCGCCGCCGGCCAGGGAACGGTCGCGGTGGGGAGCGTGGGCGCGGGCACCGGCGCCACGGTGGGCAAGGCGCTCGGTCCGGCGAACGGCATGAAGGGAGGCTTCGGCTTCGCCAGCCTCACCGTGCCGGGCGGACCCACCGTCGCCGCCGCGGTGGCCGTAAACGCCTTCGGCGACGTCCGCCGGCTCGACGGCACCCTCCTCGCCGGCTGCCGCACGGCGCCCGGCTCCCGCGAGCTGGCCTCGGCGGAGCGCGTGCTCGCCAGCCTGCCGCCCGAGGCCGTGCATCCCTGGGAGGGCAATACCACCCTCGCGGTGGTGATGACGGATGCCGTCCTCCTCAAGCCCGCCGCGCTCAAGGTCTGCCAGATGGCCTTCGGCGGCCTCTACCGCACGCTGGCGCCGGCGCTGACGCTCTACGACGGCGACCTCGTCGTCGCGCTCGCGAGCGGCGAGCGGCGCGCGCATCCGCACCAGATCGGCGTGCTCGCCGAGGAAGCCGTG
>DATBGJ010000677.1:0-1606 GCA_036558045.1 Thermoanaerobaculia bacterium | reverse complement strand
GTAGAGGAGGCCGAACATCGGCCGGTAGTAGTTGGACGGCTCCGTGCCGCGGTCCATGTAGAAGCCCCAGAACGGGCGGGTGAGGAACAGCCAGGGGCCGCGCGGATCGCGCAGCCAGGGGTTGCGCTCGATCTGCACGTGGTCGTCGTAGACGAATTCATAGCCGATCGACGCGCCGTAGAGGGCGAGGACGGCGAGCGCGAGCAGCGCCGCGCCCAGGGCGGGGCGGGGGAGCCTCATGGCGGGTATCTTCTTCGATCTAGGGAATCGGGTGCTATCATGCACCGCCTTTGAGCACGCAGGAGCCGCGGATGAGCCAAGACACTGCTTTGGCCGGGGTCAAGCTGAGCGTCGTGATCCCCGTCTACAACGAGCGCTTCATGGTGGCCGAGCTGGTCCACCGGGTGCTCGCGGTGTCGGCGCCCGAGATCCGCGAGATGGAGGTGCTGCTCATCGACGACGGCTCGAAGGACGGCAGCCTCGACATCCTGCGCCGGCTGGCGGCCGAGCATCCGGACCGCATCCGCCTGCTGGAGCAGGGGAGGAACCAGGGCAAGGGCGCCGCCATCCGCCGCGGCATCGCCGAGGCCACCGGCGATCTGATCCTCTTCCAGGACGCCGACCTCGAATACGACCCGCGCGATTACCCGCGCCTCGTGCGGCCTTTCCTGGAGGACGGCGCCGACGTGGTCTACGGCTCGCGCTTCCTGCCCAGCGACCGCCGGCGCGTCCTCTACTACCGCCATACCCTCGGCAACCGGCTGCTCACCACGCTCAGCAACTGGTTCACCGATCTCAACCTGACGGACATGGAGACCTGCTACAAGGTCTTCCGGGCGCCGCTGCTCAAGTCGATCCCGATCCGCGCCAACGACTTCGCCATGGAGCCGGAGATCACCGCCAAGGTCGCCAAGCGCGAGTGCCGCATCTTCGAGGTGCCCATCAGCTACCTCGGCCGCACCTACCGCGAAGGCAAGAAGATCGGCTGGAAGGACGCCTTCAAGGCGCTGCGCGCGATCGTCAAGTACCGCTTCCTCGACGATCTCTACGCCGACGACGAGTACGGCTCGCAGATCCTCCACAGCCTGGAGCGGGCGCAGAGCTTCAACCGCTGGATGGCCGAGTCCATCGCGCCTCGCGTGGGCGCGCGGGTGCTGGAGATCGGCGCCGGCATCGGCAACATCACCACCTGGCTGCTGCCGCGCGACTTCTACCTGGCGAGCGACATCAACCCGCACTACCTCGACTATCTGAAGAACCTCTCCCTGGGCAAGCCCTACCTCCACGTGGACCGCATCGACCTGGAAGATCCGGGCTGCTTCGAGCGGTGGCGGGGGCAGTTCGACACCGTGGTCTGCCTCAACGTCCTGGAGCACGTGCGGGACCCGCTGGCGGCGCTGCGCAACATGAGCAGCGCGCTGGCCCCCGGCGGCCGGGCGGTGATCTACGTGCCGCAGGGGCAGAAGCTCTACTCCAGCCTCGACGAGGTGCTGGGGCACCGCTGCCGCTACTCCAAGGAGGCGCTGGCGGAGGAATTCCGCGAGACCGGCTTCGAGCTGGAATCGATGCGCGATTTCAACCACCTCGCCATCCCCGGCTGGATCCT
>DATBGJ010000676.1:0-3827 GCA_036558045.1 Thermoanaerobaculia bacterium | reverse complement strand
TACGTCTTGGAGGTGGAAGGCGTTGGCGAGGATGGCCTGCTCGCGGGCGAACGGCTCGCGCTCCAGGAAGGTGCACTGGCGCACCTCGACGGCGACGGGCTCGGGGTTCCAGCGCTGGCGCACGCCCTGGATGCGGACGATCGAGTGCGTCTCCGGCTCGTAGTCGAAGGTCCAGGGGAGCGGCCCCGCGAACTTGCGGGCCTCCTGGAGGGTTGGAAACGGCGAGCCGGCGGGCAGCGGCGCGGGTTTGCCGGCGAGGTCCGCGACGACGTGGAGATCGGCCTCGCCGCCGGTGTCGATGCGCACCTCCAGCTTGCCGCCGTCCTCGTGCAGCCGCGTGTCGCACTTGACGTAGTTGTAATGCGTCAGGAAGTTGCCCGCCTGCACCATCAGCTCGCGGTCGGCGTCGCTGCGCAGGATGCGCAAGCCGCGCAGCGTCCGCCCGGCCGCGGTGCGGAAGCGCGAGAAAATGCGGTAGCCGGTGAGGAAGAAGTCCTGTCCGAGCGCCGCCGGCACGCCCACCGGCCGCAGCTTCTCCGTCTGTACCATGGCGATCGCCAGGAAGCCGAGACCCTTGTAGCTGTCCAGCAGGAGCCCCGGCGGCAGCAAGGGGATCAGCACGCGCTCGGGAAACGCGTAGGTCAGGACGAGGCAATGCCGGAAGAAGGCCCGCACCGGCAGCGGATGCCGCTTGAGGAGGTGGAGCATGCTGACCTGATTCTACGTGATCTCCCTCATCTCCACGGCTCCCCACAGCGGCGAACGATCGCGCGCCGCCCACTCGGCCGCCTTATCGTTCTCGGGTTCGCCGAAGCTGCGCAGCACGAGGACCGCTCCCGGCGCGGCGGCGTGGCGGACAGCGGCGAGCAGGCGGTCGCGATAGGCAGCGGGAGCGGCGTCGAGGACGTTCGAGAGGGTGAAGCCGTCGAAGCGCGCCGCGGGGCCGCCGGCGAGGAATTCCGCGGCGTCGGCGTTGACGAATTCGATCTCCGAGAAGGCTTCGGAGCGGACTTCGCCCGTGGGCGGCTCGCAGCCGAGCAGCAGGCGCCAGACGAAGGGATTCTCCCGGTTCGGATGGCTCGCCCAGGTGCGCTCCAGCCGCCGGCGAATCGAACGGTCGAAGCGCGGTGGCACCCAATCGACGAAACGGCGGCCGTGGGTGAGGCGCAGGACCGCCGGATGCAGCAGGGAACGCAGGACCGCGCGCAGGCGGAGGGTGTTCAGCCGCCGTTGCCAGAAGGCCGTCTGCTCGGCGGGCTCGGCGAGCTCGAGAAAGCGCCGCAGGTCGCGCGCGCGCCAGCCGAGCCAGGGGAAGGTCCGCCGCACCAGAGCCAGACGTTCATCGGCTACGCCGGCGCGAGGCGGCGCGCCCGCGGCGCGGGCTCGCGCGTACTCGATCTGCGCCGGGTTGATATCCACCGCCGTGACGCGGAAGCCGCGGGCGGCGAGCGCCAGGGCGGTGTCTCCGGAGGAGGCGATGCAGAAGATGCGGCCGCCCGGCGGGAACACCTCGGCCTCGATTCGCCAATCCTCGTGCATGCGGCCGAAAAGGAGCTGCGGCGGTCCGGCTCCCTCGTCGAACCGGCCGCGCTGCCAGGGCGTGGCCTCTCCGCCGTCGCCGCGCTTCGCTGTCCGCGCTGCGACCAGCCAGACGAGGGTGAGGAAGGCGAGGTTCTGCGTGATCAGGGCGCCGGGATCCGCGATGTGCTGCCGTCCCCAGATCAGCCCGCCGGTATTCATCCCCACGAGTAGAAGAGTCTGCGCCGCCGCGGCCCAGCGCGGGCGCCAGCCGGAGAGCACCCAGAGAGCGAGACCGACCTCGATCGTGCCCAGTCCCGCGAGCACGATCGAGCCGGTTCGGCCGCTGAGGCCCGGCACCGCCTCGACGATGGCGCGGTGGCCGGGACAGCGGCCGAGCAGCTTGCACCACAGGCCCTGGTAGAGCCAGACGAGAGCGACGGCCAGGCGGGGCATGGCGCGAAGTCTAGCGGAGGGATCCTCCTTAGAGCTTCAAAGGTACTTCCTGCCAGTGGTAGGCAAGCACGAAGCGAGAAAGGTGGCTGGTATTCTCAGTGACGACTAAGCCGGCGACCTCCAGAGCTTGGGCGGCAAGGATAACGTCGCCGTCCAGAGCTTCCTTGGGAGCTGTGGGTTGCCCGGCGTGACGCGCCTCGGCCCACAATCCCGCGGCCCGTCGCATCGACTGAGTATTCAGAGGAAGGTATTCGAGCGAGTCGCTGAGCAGGTCGAGCCGAAGCAGGCTTCTGGTCATTGAACGGCCACTGCGAAGAGCGACATGGAGAAGACCTCTTCGTACCTCGTAGTCAGCGATCTCCGGAATACAGATAGAGACCTCGGGTCCTGACAGGCCGAGGGTCTTCTCGAACCACTGGCTCAAAGGGCGATTTTCTTCGTGTGTAGGGTGACAAAGGCGGGTAAGAATATTCGTGTCCAGGAGCAGTTTCATTCTCGACACCGCATACGCAGATCTCCCAATTCTTCCTTGATAAGAGGCCAGACCTCATGATCGTACTCGTCAGGTTCTGACATCCACTGACGGAGGAGAGCCGCCGCCTGGCGCTTGCGGTCCTCGCGTTCGACGTCAGGCATCTCGTCGAGTTTTCGGGAGGTTGTGGTCGACTCGTGGGGGTATGGCTGGCTCACGGCTTTGCTCCTTTAGAAGCTCCATTATCGGACAAGGGCTGGTCTGGAACAAGGCATGAGATCAGCATTTCCGTCCGAGCCTCTACTGAAACTTGTACTGAAGGTAGCTGGGCGGACCCGTGAGCTTCTTGTCCTTGAGGAACTGCCAGGCCGACTCGTTGAACTGCTGCGCGCGATCGTAGTACCAATGATCGTGCCGCTTCACCACTTCGAGGTCCACCGGGAAGCCGGCCGCCTTGAGAGCATCCACGGTGGCGTTCACGGCGGAGAGAGGAAAGAAGTTGTCGCGATCGCCGACGATGATCTTGAAGGGGATCTTGCGCGGCGTCGCCATGCGGATGACCCCGTACTCGTCCGGCTGCCGGAACGCGCCGGCGTGGACGGCCACGGCGGCGAAGTACTCGGACTCCATCAGGCCGAGCTTCAGTCCGAACACCGCGCCGGCGGAGTGGCCGAAGACGTACATTCTGGTCCCGTCGATGGGATACCGCGCCTGCAGCGCGTCGACGAGCGCCTTGACGAGGTCCGGACCGTCCGCGGGCATCGCCCAGCCTTCGCTGTCCTTGGCGTCCAGGCCCGCCACGATGAAGCCGTTGGCGTCCGCCAGCTTGGTCCACTTCTCGACGAGCGACTTGCCATCGCGGCCCGAGCCATGGAAGGTCAGCAGGAGCGGCACCGGCTGCTTCTCCGGCAGACCCTCCGGGACGTAGAGATAGTAGGTTCGGGACGCGCCCGCGTGGTCCAGCTTCTCCTTGGCGATGCTCGGCTTGGCGAGGACCGGAGCGGCGAGCAGGCAGGTGGCGAGTAGGACCCATACGACTTTCATGGGGATTTCCTCTTCAGTGATCGGTCAAGACAGCGCCGCCCAAAATCTCTCGGGTCAGTTGACGCGCTGAGCCGTGAGGTCAAGAGCAAACGCGAGAGCGCGGTCGAGCTCGTCGAGCTTCTCCGGTGAGAGGCATCCAACATAGTCGGTGAGAACAGATTTGGGAAGGCTGACGAGCTCATCGCAGTGAATGCTACTGTCGTGCTTGAGTCCTTCTCCGATACCCACAGAGACTTGGCTGTGAAGGCCGTGTCTGCTCGTGTAGACGGGTGCGCAGATGACGCTCGAGAAGCTCGAATCGAGGAGAAGCTGCCGACTCACGATAACGAAGACCCTG
>DATBGJ010000675.1:0-3251 GCA_036558045.1 Thermoanaerobaculia bacterium | reverse complement strand
CGCCGACCCCGCCCTGGAGCGGGCGCGGCTGCTGACGGACCTCGGCCTCGACGACCTCGCCCTCTCCGAGGCGGAGCTCGTGCGCGGGAAGGTGCGGCAGGAGCCCGCGCTACGGGCCCTGGAGGCGGTGATCCTGGCCCGCCGCGGCGAGCGCCGCAAGAGCGTGCAGGTGATTCGCGACGCCTTTCCGGCGCTCGGCGGCCCGTTCCAGGCCACCCTGCCGGAGGAGGCGCGCCGGCTCTACTACCCGATCGACTATCAGGAGCCAATCCGCACCTGGGCGGCGATGAACCGCCTGCCCCCCTACCTGGTGTTCGGCATCATCCGCCAGGAGAGCGCCTTCGACGCCACCGCCCGGAGCTGGGCGGGCGCCCGCGGCCTGATGCAGCTCATGCCGGCGACGGCGCGCGAGTTGGCCTTGAAGAACGGCCTCTCCTACTCGCACGATCTGCTCGCCGATCCCGCCTTCAACGTGCGGCTGGGCACCACCTACTTCCGGCAGGTGTACAGCATGTTCGACGAGAATCTGGAGCTGTCGCTCGCAGGCTACAATGGCGGCCCCTACCGCATCAAGCGGTTGTGGCGCGAGTCCGGCGGCACCGAGATCGACCGCTTCCTCGAGGGCCTGGGTCTCGAGGAGCCGAAGACCTACGTCAAGCGGATCCTCGTCCTCTCGGACAGTTACCGGCAGCTCTATCCTCAGCCCGGGTGAGAGCCCCCGCCCCATCCCGCGATCGTAGGGGCGCAGCATGTTGCGCCCTTGCGGCCGGATCCCTGCTCTTCTTCGCCGCCTGCGGCGGTCCGGCGCCGCACGACGGCCCGATCGTCCTCATCACCTTCGACTCTCTGCGCGCCGATGTCGTCGGGCGGCTCGGCGGCGAGCCGGGCCTGACCCCGCACCTCGACGCGCTCCTCCGCCAGTCGGATTGGGCCGGCCGGGCCGTCGCGCCGTCGAGTTGGAGCACACCCTCCATGGCCTCTCTGTTCACCGGCTTGCGCCCCTGGCAGCACCAGGTGCTGAGGGCGGAGGATCGTCTATCGCCCGCCCTCTTCACCCTGCCGGAGGCGCTGCAGGCGCAAGGCTTCGAGACCTGCGGCTACGCGGCGGGCCCCGCGTACTCGAAACGCAGCGGTTACGAGCAGGGGTTCGACCGTTTGGGGAATCTCGGCAAGGGGACCGAGGCCGCCGCGGAGCTCCGGAAGCTGGATGGCGGCCGTCAGTTCGTCTGGATTCACATCCCCGAGCCGCAGGCGCCCTACCTGCGGCGGCCGAAATTCATGCCGCGGCTGAACACCGGCCGGCTCGATCTGCCCCTGCGGATCGTACCCAACCAGTTGGCGGTCTACTTCGACCCGCAAGTCCCGCTGCCGCCCGGCAAACGGCGGCGGTTCTGGACGATGTACCGCTTCAACGTGGCCTGGGCGGACGAGCGGCTGGGCCGGCTGCTGAGGGCCTTGCGGGATAGCGGCCAGTGGGAGCGCGCGCTGGTGGTGGTGACCTCCACCCATGGCGAGGAGTTCGGCGAGAAGGGCCAGATCCTGAACGGCGGCAATCTGGGGCGGCAGCTCCTGGAGGTCCCCTTGGCCGTCAAGCTGCCGGCCGGCTTCGAGCGGCGGATCGCGGTGCCGCGGAACCAGCGGGTGGCGGCGGCGCGGCTATGGGCCACCCTGGTGGAGGCGGCCGGGGGAGAGGCGCCGCCGGCGGTGGCGCCCAGCCTCTTCCGCGATGCGCCGCGGGCGGTGCTCTCGGAGCTCTACCTGACCAACGGCACCAACCGGTTCTCTCTCGTCGACGGCGACGATCAGCTTCTCTGGGAATCGAGCTTCGCCGCTGCGGAGCCGGAGTACTACCGTGCCCGCCTCGCCATGATGAGCCGGGGGAACGCCCGCCTCGCCCGCGCCGAGCTCTCCGCGCCGCCGGCGGAGATCTTCGGCCGGCTGCTCGCCGGTTTCCTGGCGACGCCCCCGCTCACCGGCCGCGGAGCGCCGCGGTTGAGCCTCGAGCGCTGGGATGCCTGGGTCAGCCGGCCGGTCCCGGACCCCCGGCGGACCGCCGAGCTGGCGGCGCTTCTGGTGCGCACCTGGAACGAGTTCCTGCCGGCCGAGCTGCCGCCGAGGGAGGAAGCCCGCGAGTGGTATACTGCCGATTCGCCCTGAAGGGGGCTCTCTCCCGGGTCCATAGCTCAGCGGTGAGAGCGTCCGGCTCATAACCGGCAGGTCCCTGGTTCGAATCCAGGTGGACCCACTTCGGAAGCGCTCCGAATCATGCAGAGGATACGGTTCGCGCGGGCGGGAGAGTGCGATGACTTTCCTTTGAGAGGAGCGGACGTTTCTCCATGAACCAGAACCTTCAGAACGTCCTGGAGCTGCAGGACGCTCTCACCCGCTTGCGGGAAGCCGAGGGGCGCCTGCAGGGGATCCCCGATTGGATGCGCGAGCTGCACGACGAGCACGAGACGCGCAAAAGCGAGATCCAGGCGCTCGAAGAAACCGCCGAAGAGGCGTCGCGGCAGCGCCGGGCGGCGGAATCGGCGGTCCAGGACGCCCAGGAAAAGCTCAAGAAGTACCAGCAGCAGATCAACCGTGTGAGCACGCAGCGGGAGTATGGGGCGCTGCTGCAGGAGATCGACACCGTCAAGGGGCAGATCTCCGGCCAGGAAGAACAGGCCTTCTCCTCGCTCGAGCGTTACGAGCAGGCGCAGAAGGATCTCGCGGCGCTGCGCGAGAGCTTCCGCGAGGTCGAAGAGCGCTATGCGGCGGAGATGGCCCGCTGGGAGAGCGAGAAGCCGGAGATCGCCCGGCAGGCGGAAGACCTGCGCGGCAGGATCGCGGATCTCAAGCAGCGGCTGCCGCGCAACCTGGTCTCGCAGTTCGAGCGCATCCTCGAGCGCTATCCCGCCGGCGCGGTGGCGCCGGTGCGGCCGATCGAGCGCCCGGGGCGCGGCCAGCGCGAGTGGCACTGCGCCGAATGCAACTACCGCGTGCGCCCGCAGGTGGTGGTCGAGATCCGCAACGGCAGCGCGCTCGTCCAGTGCGACTCCTGCAAGCGCATCCTCTACCTCGAAGAGCAGGCCTGACGCCGTGAACGGCGTGGCCGAGCGCCTGGCCCGGATCAACGCCCGCATCGAGGAGGCCTGCCGCCGCGCCGGCCGGCCCGCCCGCGGCGTCGTCCTGGTCGGCGCCAGCAAGAAACAGCCCGCCGCCCGTCTCGCCGAAGCCCGGCAGGCCGGCCTCCAGGTCTTCGGCGAGAA
>DATBGJ010000674.1:0-10601 GCA_036558045.1 Thermoanaerobaculia bacterium | reverse complement strand
CTTCGAAGAGCTGGATCTGAGCGAGATCCAGACGAGCCGAAATCGCTGCGGGACCCCCTGCTGCCGCACCGGGCTATCGAGACGTCGCCCAGAGGGCGATTCGCTTCAGCGAAGCGACGTTTCGCTAGCCCGGTGCGGACGCGCCGGGCGGATCAGGTTACGACGGCGCCGCCGCCTTCGCCACCTTCCCCAGCTCCTTCAGCTCCGGCACCTCGCGGCCCTTGACGTCCGGCCAGGTGACGCGGCGGGCGGCCATAGCCATCTCCAGCCTCTCCCAGAGCTCGCGGTTGAGAACGGGCTGGCCCTCCTGGGTCTTCCAGCCGCGCCGCTTCCAGCCTTCGAGCCAGCGTGTGGCGCCGTTGCGCAGGTAGTCCGAGCCGGTGTGGACGGCGACGGCGGTGCCGGGCGGCAACCGCTCCAGGGCCGCGATGGCGCCCAGCAGGTCGAGCTGATTGGAGGTGGTCGAGGAGAGGCCGCCGGAGAGCACCGTCTCCTCGCCGCCGTGGCGGACGAGGGCGGCCCAGCCTCCCTTGCGGCCGGCGCAGGAGACGCGCAGGAAGACCTCGGCCTCGGGCGCCGGGACGGTCCGCTTCTCGCTCCGCCGCCGGCGGATCTCCTGCGTCGCCAACTGGTCGGCCCGCTCGTTCCACTTATTGCCGGCGTGTCCCCGCACCCAGTCCCAGTGGACCTCGTGGCGTTCGACCAGCTCGGCGAGGCGGCGCCAGAGGTCCTCGTTCTGCAGCTCGCCGGTCTTGCGCCGCCAGCCGCGCGCGGTCCAATCGGGGAGCCATTCGGTGATGCCCTTGCGCAGATAGAGGGAGTCGGTGAAGAGGTGGACCCGGCAGGGCCGCTTCAACGCCTCCAGGGCGCGGATCGCCGCCGTCAGCTCCATGCGGTTGTTGGTGGCGTGGGGCTCGCCACCGGAGATCTCCCGCGCCTTGCCGCTCGCAGCGTCGATCAGGACGGCCGCCCAGCCGCCGGTGCCCGGATTGGGATCGGCGCCGCCGTCGGTGTAGATGGTGACCTCGGGGAGGGGCTCGGACATGGCGGGCGTACTCTCTCAGATTGAGCGGTGCCCGAAAAGGACGGCAGAAGCTCTTCGTGTCCTTGTCGTCCTTGGTGTCCTTGTCGTTCCTTTGGTCCTTTCCGGTGATGTTGGGAAAGAGAGCGGCGGCGATAGAATTCCGCCCCGGAGCCGCCGATCCTTGGACAACCCCGAAATCGCCCGCGTTCTCGAGGAGGTCGCCGACATCCTCGAGATCCAGAACGAGAACCCCTTCCGCATCCGCGCCTACCGCAACGCCACGCGCACCGTCGAGGGGCTGACGACGCCGCTGCGCAAGTGGGTCGAGGAGGGGCGCAACCTCACCGATCTGCCGGGGATCGGCAAGGAGATGGCGAACCACATCCGCGAGATGGTGGAGACCGGCACCCTCGGCTTCCGCGACGAGCTGCTGGCCGAGGTGCCGCGCTCGCTGATCGAGCTCATGCGGCTGCCCGCGCTCGGCCCCAAGAAGGCCAAGAAGATCCACGACGAGCTCAAGGTGGGCTCGCTCGACGAGCTGGAGGCCGCCGCCAAGGAGGGCCGGATCGCCGCCATCGCCGGCTTCGGCGCCAAGAGCCAGGAGAAGATCCTCGCCGGCATCCAGGATTTCCGCCAGCACGGCAGCCGCTTCCTGCTCAACGACGCCGACCGGTATATCGCGCCGCTCCTCGCCTACCTGCGCGACGCCCCCGAGGTGGAGCGCCTGGAGGTGGCCGGCAGCTACCGCCGCCGCTGCGAGACGGTGGGCGACATCGACCTGCTGGCGATCGCTTCGCAGGCCGTCCCGGTCATGGAACGGTTCCGCGCCTATCCTCAGGTGGACAAGGTCCTGATGGCGGGCGACACCCGGAGCACGGTCGTCCTCGGCTCCGGGCTGCAGGTGGATCTGCGGGTGGTGCCCGCCGAGTGCTACGGCGCCGCCCTCGTCTACTTCACCGGCTCGAAGGAGCACAACGTCAAGCTGCGCCGCCGGGCCGTCGAGCGCGGCCTGCGCATCTCCGAGTACGGCGTCTACCGGCTCGACGAGAAAGATCCCGCCGCCGAGGGCGAGCGCATCGCCGGCCGCGAGGAGGCGGACGTCTACGGCACGGTGGGGCTCGCCTGGATCGCGCCCGAGCTGCGCGAGGACCGCGGCGAGATCGAGGCCGCGGCGGCCGGCCGGCTGCCCGCTCTCATCCGGCTGCAGGACCTGCGCGGCGACCTCCACATGCACTCCACCTGGTCGGACGGCCGCAACTCCATCGAGGAGATGGTCGAAGCCTGCGCCGCCCGCGGCTACGAGTACATGGTGATCTCGGACCACAGCAAGTCGCTGGCGATGACCGGCGGCCTCGACGCCTACCGCCTGCGCCTGCAATGGGCGGAGATCGAGAACGTGCGCGCCCGCCATCCCGAGATCCGCATCCTGCGCTCGATGGAGGTGGACATCCTCGGCGACGGCGCGCTCGACCTCGAGGACGAGATGCTCGCCGGGCTGGACATCGTGCTCGTCTCCCTCCACTCCCGCCTCGACCTGCCGGCCGAGCAGCAGACCGCACGCGTGCTGCGCGCCCTGGAGCACCCGGAGGTCGACGTCTTCTGCCATCCCACGGCGCGCTACATCAACCGCCGCAAGCCGGTCGACATGGACGTCGACCTCATCCTCCGCCGGGCCGCGGAGCTGGGGGTCGCCGTGG
Organism: Thermoanaerobaculia bacterium; assembly: GCA_036558045.1. Classification (GTDB taxonomy): domain Bacteria; phylum Acidobacteriota; class Thermoanaerobaculia; order Multivoradales; family UBA5704; genus DATARR01. The sequence continues at coordinate 7,880 of DATBGJ010000674.1, read as the reverse complement.
AGCTCAACTCCAATCCCCACCGCCTCGATCTCAAGGACACCCACCTCAGGCTCGCCAAGGAGCTCGGCTGCAAGATCGTCATCGACAGCGACTCGCACCGCACTCGCGAGTTGGACCTCCTGCGCTACGGCATCGAGCAGGCCCGCCGCGCCGGCCTGGAGGCGAAGGACGTGCTCAACACCCTGCCGTTCGAGAGGTTCCAGGCGGCGATCCGGCGCGTGTAGACGTGCAACCTTTACAAGCGGCGGCCGGATTTCGGGCTCGCCCGAGCCTGCCGCGGCGTTCGGCCGCCGGGCTGCGTAGAAGGAGGTGGATGGGCACGGATCTTGGATAGCTCCGACCAATACGCCGCCCTGTCTTGGCGACCCAGGAGGGGACCCTGTATGAGTGAGAACCTTCCGCTGCCCCGCAAGGTCCTGATGACCGCGGACACCGTCAGCGGCGTCTGGACGTACGCCGTCGAGCTGGCGCGGGGGCTCGCCGGGCACGGGGTCGAGGTGGCGCTCGCCACCATGGGCGATCCGCTCAACGACCTGCAGCGCGAGAAGGTGGACCGCATCCCCCATCTCAAGGTCTTCGAGAGCGCCTTCAAGCTGGAGTGGATGGAGGACGATCCCTGGCGCGACGTGGAGAGGGCCGGCGATTGGCTGCTCGGCCTCGAGGACCGCATCGATCCGGATCTCATCCACCTCAACGGCTACGCGCACGGCTCCTTGCCGTGGAACGCACCGCGAGTGATGGTGGGTCACTCCTGCCTGCGCTCCTGGTGGCGGGCGGTCAAAGGCGAGCCCGCTCCCGAGCTCTGGGAGCGCTACACGCGCGCGGTCACCGCCGGCCTCGCCGCCGCCGATCTGGTGATCGCGCCGTCGCAGGCCATGCTCGCCACCCTCGCCGAGAATTACGGCGGGCTGCGCCATACGCGGGTGATCCTCAACGGCCGCGATCCCAAGCTCTTCAAGCCCGCTGCCAAGGAGCCCTTCGTCTTCTCCGCCGGCCGCCTGTGGGACGAGGCCAAGAACCTCGAAGCGTTGGAGCGGGTAGCGCCGCGCCTGCCCTGGCCGGTCTTCCTGGCCGGCGAGAACCATCATCCGGACGGCAGCGAGGTGCGCCCTCATCACACGCGGCTCCTCGGGCGCCTCTCGCAGCGGGCCCTCGGCGCCTGGCTCGGCCGCGCCGCCATCTACTGCCTGCCGGCCCGCTACGAGCCCTTCGGCCTCTCGGTGCTGGAGGCCGCCCTCTCCGGCTGCACCCTGGTGCTGGGCGACATCCCCAGCCTGCGGGAGATCTGGCGCCACCGCGCGGTCTTCGTGCCGCCGGACGATCCGGAGGCCTTGGAGGATGCGTTGGGCCGGCTGATCGCGGATCCGGACCGCCGCGCCTCGCTCGCCGCCGGTTCCCGCGCCCGCGCCCTCCAGCTCACCTCCGAGCGCATGGTGGAGGCCTACCTCGCGGCCTACGGCGAGGTGCTCGCCGCGCACGACGCAGCTCAGGAGGAAGCGGTGGCTTTCCCTACGCAGGTTGCAGTCTGAAGCGATAAGCGTTCGCCCGCTGATATCCTGCGGCCATGGACACCCAACCCTTCCTCGGCCTGCGCACCGCCATCTACCACGTGGACGACCTGGCGAAGGCCAAGGCGTGGTACAGCGACGTCCTCGCCACACCGCCGTACTTCGACGAACCTTTCTACGTCGGCTTCAACGTCGGCGGCTACGAGCTGGGGCTCAATCCGGACATCTCGAAGACGAAGCCGGGGGCTGGCGGCACCGTCGTCTACTGGGGAGTTACCGATGCCGCTGCAGCCCTAGAGCGCCTGCTCGAACTCGGCGCCCAGCCTCACGAGGAGGTACAGGACGTGGGGGAAGGCATCCGCGTCGCTACCGTGCTCGATCCCTTCGGCAACGTCCTCGGCGTCATCGAGAACCCGCATTTCAAGATCGAAGGGCCCGGCCCCGTACCCGTCTGAGCCGAATTCCTTTCGGCACGGATCTTGCGGTTTGCCCGCTTCTGAAGCCCTCCCGGCGCTCCCTTGAAAGAGCGCCGATCTCACAACCTGGCAGCTACAAGCAAGGAGGCGCCATGAAGTTGGAATCCCTCAAAGACCTCTACCTCGAACAGCTCAAGGATCTCTACAGCGCCGAGACGCAGCTCATCGACGCCTTGCCGAAGATGGCGGAGGGCGCCAACGCGCCCGACCTGCGCAAGGCTTTCGAAGATCACCTGCGGCAGACCAACGAGCACGTCCGCCGGCTGGAACGCATCTTCCAGGACCTGCAGGAGAGCCCCAAGGGGCACACCTGCGAGGGGATGAAGGGCCTGCTCAAGGAAGGCGACCAGATGCTCCACATGCGCGGCGACGCCTCGGTGCTCGACGCCGGCCTGATCGCCGCCGCGCAGCGGGTGGAGCACTACGAGATCGCCGGCTACGGCACGCTGCGCACCTACGCCGAGCTGCTCGGCAAGGGCGAGCACGTCTCGCTGCTCGAGCGGACGCTGCAGGAGGAGGAGGAGACGGACGAGCGGCTGAGCGAGCTGGCGGAGAGCCACGTCAACCAGGAGGCGCTCGTCGGCTGAGCCCTCTCCCGGAGCCGAGAATCCGTGGGGGCGCGCATGCCGCGCGCCCCCACCTCCCTCGCGGAAGGAGAGGAGATGCCGAAGGGGAAGAGCGAGAAGAAGGCGAAGCGGGGAAAGACGGCGAAAAAGGGCCCCGGGATCCCCCCGCAGCACCAGGATCGCCAGCCGGGAATCGAGGCCGAGATGAAGCCGCGCCCCCGCGCCGAGGATGAGGCGCAGCAGGGCAGCGGCAAGCTGGCGGGCAAGGTGGCGGTCATCACCGGCGGCGACAGCGGCATCGGCCGCGCCGTGGCGGTCGCCTTCGCCAAGGAGGGCGCCGATATGGCGATCGTCTATCTCGACGAGCACGAGGACGCCGAGGAGACCCGCCGCCTGGTGGAGGAGAAAGGCCGGCGGTGCCTGCTGATCGCCGGCGACGTGGGGAACGAGGCTTTCTGCCGCCAAGCGGTCGCGCGCATCGTGCGCCGGCTGGGCCGGCTGGACGTGGTGGTCAACAACGCCGCCGAGCAGCACCAGCAGCAGCGCCTGGAAGACATCCGCCGCGAGCAGCTCGAGCGGACCTTCCGCACCAACGTCTTCTCCCAGTTCTTCCTCACCCGGGCGGCGCTGCGCCACCTCGAGGAGGGGAGCGCCGTCATCAACACCACCTCGGTCACCGCCTACCGCGGCAGCCACCATCTCATAGACTACGCCTCGACCAAGGGCGCCGTCGTCGCCTTCACCCGGTCGCTGGCCCAGAACCTGGCGGAGCGCAAGATCCGCGTCAACGCCGTAGCGCCGGGACCGATCTGGACGCCGCTGATCCCGTCCTCCTTCCCACCCGAGGAGGTCGAGAGCTTCGGCAAGGACGTGCCGCTCGGCCGGCCGGGGCAGCCGGAAGAAGTTGCCCCCTGTTTCGTGTTCCTTGCTTCAGACGACTCGTCCTACATGACGGGTCAGGTGCTGCACCCCAACGGAGGCGAAATCGTCAACGGGTAACAACAGCTTGGGTAACCACAGCTCGGAGGGGTAGACATGCCATCGACCAAGACCACGACCGACCACGACCAGATCCGCCGCTGGGCGGAAGAGCGGGGCGGGCGGCCTGCCGCGGTCGTCAGCCCCCTGCAGCAGAACAAGATCGCCGGAGGTCTGCGCATCGACTTCCCCGACTACGACAGCGGCGAGGTCCTGCAGGAGATCACCTGGGCGGAGTTCTTCGACAAGTTCGAGGAACAGAACCTGGTCTTCATGTACCAGGAGGAGATGGTCTGCTGAGCAGATAGAGCACCTGGGCTTCGAGACGGCCCAGACCGTTGGCATCCCCCCGCTCCCTGGCGGCCGCGGCGAGCGCCTCCGCCAGGGAGCCCTGTAGAAAGGCCTCGATCACCACCGGATGGACGTAGTACTTGCGGCAGATGGCCGGGCGGTTGCCCAGCTCCCCGGCCACCCGCTTGACCGCCTCGACGACGGCCTTGTCGGCCTCTTTCTCCGTCTCGCAAGGCTCGGCCGCGAGCAGGGCGGAGAGCGCGAGCACCGTGCCGCCCCAGGTGCGGAAGTCCTTGGCGGTGAAGTCCTCCCCGGTGGTCTCGCGCAGGTAGACGTTGACGTCCTCCGAGCTGACGCTCTGGCGCTCCCCCTCGTCGTCCAGATATTGGAAGAGCCGCTGTCCGGGAAGGTCGCGGCACTGCTTGACGATGCGCGCCAGCCGCCGGTCCTGGATCTCCACCGAGTGCTCCTTGCCGCTCTTGCCGCGGAACTCGAAGCGCAGCCGGGAGCCGGAGACGTCCACGTGCCGGTCGCGCAAGGTGGTCAGACCGAAGGAGTTGTTCTGCCGGGCATACTCCTTGTTGCCGACGCGGATCAACGTCGTCTCCAACAGCCTGACCACGGCGGCGAGCACTTTCTCGCGCGGCAGCCCGGAGAGGGCGAGGTCGCGTTCGGTCCGTTCGCGGATCTTCGGCAGGGCCTCGCCGAAGGCCGCCATGCGCCCGAACTTCGTCTCGTCGCGCACCTGGCGCCAGCCGGCGTGGTAACGGTACTGCTTGCGGCCCCTGGCGTCGCGCCCCGTGGCCTGCAGGTGGCCGTTGGGCCGGGAGCAGATCCATACGTCCGTCCACGCCGGCGGGATCGCCAGCTTGCGGATGCGCTCGAGCTGCTGCGGGTCCTTGACCGTCCGCCCCTGGGGATCGAGATAGGTGAACCCCTTGCCGCGCTTGCTGCGGCGGATGCCCGGCTCGTCGTCCGTGACGTAGCGCAGCCCGGCGGCCTTGGCGCTTTCGACGGGACCGACGAAGACCGCGATGGTCAGTCCGGACTCGAGCTTCTCGTGGTCGTCGAGGGCGATGGCAGTCGGCATGGCTCACCTTGCCGGACGTCCGGCGTTTCCCTTGCAAGAATTACCCGTTGCACGCGCCTCCGGGAGCGGCGACCCATCCGCCCTTCCCAAAACACCCCGGGAACGGCACGCCCTCCTGCATCAGCCGTGCCCAGGCATCCCGCCATGGCACGCAACCTGCAGCCCAGGCTTCACGCGTCTTGACAGTACCCCCTCGCGTCCGCGATGGCTCTCGACGTGAGGGTCCGGGGTGATTTCTTAACTCGATCTACAGCACGAGAAGGGCTTCATGAGTACCTCCGCCTCCGCCGTCCTCTTCCCCGAGCCTCCTGCCGCGGCCCGCGCCGGCGGGCGCTTCGTCGTCGTCTCCGACCGCCTGCCCATCGTCCTCAACCGCGAAAAAGGTCAGGGCTGGCGCGTCTCGCCGGCCCGCGGCGCCCTGGTCTCCGCCCTGACGCCGCTGCTGCGGGAGCGGGGCGGCGTCTGGATCGGCTGGCCGGGGGCCACGGAAGAGGAGGTGCCCGAGCTGCGCCAGGTGCTGGCCGGCGCCATCCAGGAGGGCGGTTTCTCGCTGCGCCCCGTGCTGCTCAACGCGCGGGAGAAACGCCTCGGCTATGGCGGTTTTTCGAGCCAGGTGGTGTGGCCGCTGTTCCACGACCTGCCGCTCGAATGCAGCTTCTCCCCCGCCCACTGGCAGGCCTTCCTCAAGGTCAACCGGAAGTTCGCCCGGGCGGCGGCCAGGACGCTGGCGCGCGGCGCCCCCGGCGCGGACCTCGTCTGGGTGCACGATCCGCTGCTGATGAACCTGGCGGTGGAGCTGCGGCGGCTGGGCGTCTCGTGCCGGGTGGCGTTCTTCCTCCACCTGCCCTTCCCGACGCCCGACTTGTTCTGCAAGCTCCCCTGGCGGGACCGTCTGCTCGCCGGCTTGCTGGCCTTCGATCAGGTGGGCTTCCAGACGGAGCGCGACCTCGAAAACTTCCTGGCCTGCGTGCGGGCGGTGGCCCGGCCGACCCTGCAGGCGCCGATCGGCGGCGGCCTGTGGGCCCTGGCGGGCCGCGGCGGCGGCGGAGCCTTCGACCTCCGCGCCGGCGCTTTCCCCATCGGCGTCGACGCGCGGCAGATCGAGGAGCGGGCGGCGCGGCCGGAGGTGGAGGCGCGGCTGGCGGACCTGCGGAGCGCGCTGCACGGACGCCAACTGGTGATCGGCGTCGACCGCATCGACCGCGCCAAAGGCCTTCCCGAGAAGCTGCGGGCCTTCGCCGAGGCCCTCACTCTCTTCCCGGAGCTCAAGGAGCGGGTGACGCTGGTGCAGGTGGCGGTGCCCGGCCGCGAGGGCCTGCCGCGATCCGCCGCCTTGCGGGCGGAGATCGAGCGCCTGGTGGGCGAGGTCAACGGCTCCTTCGGCAAGCCCGGCTGGGTGCCCGTGCACTACCACCACCGCGAGCTCGCCCCGGAAGACCTGCTGGCGCACTACCGCCTGGCCGACGTGGCCCTGATGACCCCGCTCAAGGCGGGGATGCACCTGGGAGCCAAGGAGTACTGCGCCGCCAACCTCGAGGAGCGGGGCGCGCTCGTCCTCTCCGAGTTCGCCGGCGCGGCGCAGCAGCTCGCCGCAGGCGCGCTGCTGGTCAATCCCTTCGACAGCCAGGGGGTCGCCCGCGCCCTCGGCCGCGCCCTGCGCATGAAGCCGCGCGAGCGGGCGGAGCGCATGCGCAAGCTCCGCGCGGAGGTGCGGCGCCATGACGTCTCCTGGTGGGCCGACGCCTTCCTCGCCTCCACCCTCGCCGGGGCGGCGACCGTGCAGGCCGGCGAAATCTCATGATCCCCGCCTCCCGCTTCCGCTTGCGCGGCGCCGGCCGGCCTCCTATAAATAGCCGCGGGGGCGGTCCCGCCGTGCCCTGCAGGAAGAACGCGCCATGGTCTCTGCCGAGAATCCGCTGACTCCTCCGCCTTCCAACTCCCCGAGCAACGAGCTCGCCGAGGCCCTCGGCCCCGGCGGCGTCAGCCTCGACCCCGAGGGGAAGGTCCGCTTCGCGGACCCGCAGGCCCTGGAGCTGTTGCTGAGCGCGCAGATGCGATCGGTGTCGCAGATCTCGCCGGCCGTGGCCCACGACCTGCGGGCGCCGATCAACGCCATGGTCTTCAACCTGGAGATCCTGCAGGAGATGGTCGCCTCGGGGCGCGCCGCCGATCCCGCCAACCGCGACAAGCTGCTGCGCTACGTCAACGTGCTCAAGGAGGAGCTCTCGCGCCTGCACCGCGGGCTCGAGACCTTCCTCGGCTTCATCTCGCCGCGCAGCGACAAGCTGGAGGCGCTCGACCTCGGCGAGCTGGTGCGCGAGCTGGCGTCGCTGCTCGTGGCGCCGGCCCGCAAGCAGCAGGCGCAGGTGCGGGCCGAGCTGCCGGAGGAGCCGCTGCCCGCCGAGGGCAATCGTTACCTGCTGCGCCAGGCCCTGCTCCATCTCAGCCTGGCCGCGCTGGCCGGGGTGCCGAAGCAGGGAACGCTGCATTTACGCCTGGAGCGGCTGGCCGGCCGCGCCCGCCTGTACGTTTACGGAGCAACGGGCGCGGAGAGCCCCGCGGCGGAAGCTCTGCCCCAGCAGGCGCCGGGGTTCGACTCGCCGGACGGTGCGCAGGCCCGGCTCTGGGTGGCGCGCTCGATCCTCGCCGCGCACGGCGGCGAGGTGCGGGCCGGCGGCCCTGAAGAGAAACCGGCAGTCGGGGACCTCACCGCCTATGAGGTAGAATTACAGCTACTGGGCCATCCGAGCACTGGCACGAAGGAGTGAGGTGACATGCCACATGCACTCGCGGTCGATGACGACCCGAACTTTCTTTCCGCTCTCGCCGAGCTGATCGAGGGGCAGGGTTTCACCACCAACACGGCCTGCACGCTCCGCGATGCCCGTGCCCAGGTGAGCCACCGGACGCCGGACGTGGCGCTGGTCGACCTCTATCTCCCGGACGGCAGCGGCATCGACCTGCTGAAGGA
>DATBGJ010000673.1:0-3053 GCA_036558045.1 Thermoanaerobaculia bacterium | reverse complement strand
GGCAAGGCCATCGTGGGTTTCGAGCACCGGCACGATTTCGCGGAGATCTACGGCGGGCTCTCCCGCGGCCTCGTCAATGGCGTGGCGAACCGGCTGCGGTTCGGCTTCACATACTCGGCCGACGACTTCACGCTGTCCAGGAAATTCCCCAAGGATCGGCTGGCGGTGCCGCAGGACCGCACCCTCGCCTATCCTTGGGTGAGCATCGAGTCGGTGCAGGACCGCTTCATCGTGGAGCGCGATCTCGACCGCATCCAGCGCTCCGAGGACCTCAATCTCGGCCGGCATCTCCAGTTGCTCGTCGGCCTCTCGTCGCCGGCGTTCGGCGGCGACGGCGAGCGCTGGATCGTCCAGACCGCGGCCTCCGCGGGCTGGCGGCCCGGCCGGCGGCAGCTCCTGCTGGCACAGCTCGGCGGCTCCACCCGCTGGGCGGACGGCGAGGCCGAGGACCTGGTGGCCGGCGGCCGCGTGCGCTGGTATCTGCGCGATTTCGGCAACCAGCTCCTCTATGCCTCGCTCGGCGCCGACCTCGCCCACCGCCTGGACGGCGAGGACCAGCTCCTCCTCGGCGGCGACAGCGGGCTGCGCGGCTATCCCTTGCGCTATCAGGCCGGAGACCGCCGCGTCCTGCTCACGCTCGAGCAACGGTTCTTCAGCGACCGCGAGCTGTTCCACCTGGCGCACGCCGGCGCCGCGGTGTTCTTCGACGCCGGCCAGGCCTGGTTCGTGGTGCCGCCCAAGAACGGCGACCAGGACCCCCTCTTCGCGAACCAGGAGCGGCGCATCCTCAAGGACATCGGCCTCGGCCTGCGCCTCGGCTCCAGCCGCTCCTCGCAAGGCGGCGTGCTGCACCTCGACGTCGCCTTCCCGCTGGACGCCAAGAGCTCCGTCGAGCGCGTGCAGTGGCTGGTGACGACGAGCGATACGTTCTGAGGCCGCCCTACGCCTCCGCCGCCGCGTACGCCGCGGCCACTTCCCTTTCGCGGCCGGCGATGCCGAGGCTGCGCAGCACGTAGTCGCAGACGAAGATCTCCTGCACGGCGACGCCCGTCAGCTTGCAGACGATGCGCTCGCGGTCCGCGGTGCGGCCGGCCACGGCGGCGCTCAGCACGTCGCCGATCTCGCCGTCGATGCGGCTGCGGTCGAACAGGCCTTCGCGCAGGCCGTGGCCGACCTCGGCGAGGATCTCGTTCTGCGAGCGGCTGTCGACGTAGACCTTGTCGGCGCGCAGCAGGGTCTCCGCGTCGATCTCGCGCTTGTAGGGCGAGTCCGCGCCCATGGCGATGACCAGCGCGCCTTCGCCGAGCCACTCGCCGCGCACGATGGGCTCGCTGGCGTAGGTGGTCGTCACGACGACGTCCGAGCCCCGCACCGCTTCCTCGGGGCTCTCCACCGCGTCGATCTGGAGGTGGGGATGGGAGGAGCGCATCTCCGCCGCGAAGCGTCTGGCGTTCTCCGGCGTGCGGCCCCAGGCGACGAGCCGGCGGAGGCCCGGCAGGACGTGGAGGATGGCCGTCGCCTGCAGGCGCGCCTGCGTGCCCGAGCCGAGGATGCCCAAGGTCTCGGCGCCTTTCCGCGCCAGCAGCTCGGCCCCCACCGCGCCGGCCCCGGCGGTGCGCGCCTGGGTGATCCAGGCGCGGTCCTCCAGCACCGCCAGCGGCTCGCCGTCCACGGCGCTGAACACCATGATGACGCCGTTGATGGACGGGCTGGGCGGCACCCGCCGCGTGTTCTCGGGGAACGTGGACGCGACCTTCACCAGGCAGAAGTCGAACGGCTCGACGTGGCCGGTCTTGATGTGCAGCGCGCCGTGCTGGCGGTCCGGCATCTCCAGGTGCTGCACCGGCGGGATGTTGGCCCGGCCCAGCGAGTAGCTCTTGAACGCCTCGCGCACCGGCGCGATGACGTCTTCCAGCCGCACCAGCTCGCGGATCTCGTCGTAGGTGATGGTTCTGAATGCCACGGCTCCCCTCCTCCGTCGGTCTGCCTATACAGTGCGGACGGCGGGGAAACCGGGACGGCGGCGAAGCCGCCGGAGGCGTTCACGCACGCACCAGGTTCGCGATGTGCCGCGGCAGGATGCCCCGGGTATCGACGACCAGCGGCGCGTGGGCCGCCACCAGGTCATAGTCGACGCTCCGGTGGTCGGTGATCAGGACGACGGCGCCGACCGACGCCAGCAGGCCGGGGGTGAGCGGCGTCGAGCGCAGCGGCGGCAGGCCCGGCCAACTGCGCATCGCCGGCGCCTCGGGAATGTGCGGATCGTGGTAGAGCACCTCGGCCCCGAGCTCGATCAGGCGGTGGAGGATCTCGAAGGCCGGGCTCTCGCGCGGATCGGCGATATCGCGCTTGTACGCCAGCCCCAGGAGCAGGATGCGCGCGCCGCACACCGTCAGGCGGCGCTGCGCGAGGGCGGCCGCGAGCTTGCCGATGACGTATCTCGGCATCTCCACGTTGATCTCTCCGGCCAGCTCCACGAAGCGCGAGGGATGCCCGGTCTCGCGCGCCTTCCAGCTCAGGTAGAACGGGTCCAGCGGAATGCAGTGGCCGCCCCAGCCCGGCCCGGGGTCGAACCGCAGGAAGCCGAACGGCTTGGTCGCGGCCGCGTCGAGGACCTCCCAGACGTCGAGCCCCATGCCGTCGTAGACCATCTTCAGCTCGTTGACGAGAGCGATGTTGACGGCGCGGAAGACGTTCTCGGTCAGCTTGGCGGCCTCCGCGACGCGCGCCGACGAGACTCTCACCACCTGCCGGAACGCGCGGCGGTAGAGCAGCTCGGCCAGGGCGCCGGAGGTCTCGTCGACGCCGCCGACGAGCTTCGGGATCTCCGCGATGCTGAAACGCTGGTTGCCGGGATCCGCGCGTTCGGGCGAGAAGGCGAGAAAGAAATCCGTGCCGCAGGCGAGGCCCGAGGACTCGAGGACCGGCCGCATCACCTCGTCACAGGTGCCCGGATAGGTCGTGGACTCGAGCACCACCAATTGGCCGGCGCGCAGGGTCTGCGCGATCTGGCGCGCCGTGGCCTCGACGTGCGAGAGATCGGGCTCGCGAAG
>DATBGJ010000672.1:0-2071 GCA_036558045.1 Thermoanaerobaculia bacterium | reverse complement strand
CTGGCCCCCTCTCCATCGGAGATGGAGAGGGGGAACGATTCATCGCCGGTCATGCCGAAAAAGGCCGTCATTTCGGCAAACCCCTTCGCATGCGTCCCCCCTCTCCAGCTCCGCTGGAGAGGGGGCCAGGGGGTGAGGTTTCGAAGGGCAAGCCGCTCCGCCGTTCGGCCTCTTCTGCCGCTCACCTCCCCACATACACCGTCTTCACCTCCGTGTACGCCTCGATCGCCTGCTTGCCCAGCTCGCGGCCGAAGCCGCTCTGCTTGTAGCCGCCGAAGGGTGCGGCGGAGTCGTACCAGTTGTACTGGTTGATCCACACCGTTCCGGCCTGGAGCCGCCGCGCCACCTGATGGGCCTTGCCGACGTCGCGCGTCCACACTCCGGCGGCGAGGCCGTAGATCGAGGCGTTGGCGAGCTGGACGGCTTCTTCGACCTCCTTGAAGGGGATGACGGCGAGCACCGGTCCGAAGATCTCCTCGCGGGCCACCTTCATGTCGTTGCTCACGCCGTCGAGGATCGTCGGCTGCATGAACCAGCCCTTGCCGCCGATGGAGGCCGCCTCGCCGCCGTGCACCACCCGCGCGCCTTCGCGCTTCCCCTCTTCCACATAACCGAGCACGGTCTCCCTTTGCTTCCTGGAGACCAGGGCGCCGAGCTTCGTCCGCGGATCGAGGGGATCTCCCGGAGCCAGGCGCTTGGTGCGCGCCACCAGCCGCTCGACGAGCTCGCCGTGCACCGCCTCCTCGACGAACAGGCGCGAGCCGGCGGCGCAGACCTCGCCCTTGCCGTAGAAGATGCCGTTGTAGGCGCCTTTCACCGCCGCGTCGAGGTCCGCGTCGGCAAAGACGATATTGGGCGATTTGCCGCCCAGCTCCAGGGTGACGCGCTTCACCGTCGCCGCCGCGCCGCGCATGATGTCGCGCCCCACCTCGGTCGAGCCGGTGAAGCTGACCTTGGCTACGCCGGGATGAGCTACGAGGGCGTTGCCCACCTCAGCGCCGCTCCCCGTCACCACGTTGAGGGCGCCCGGCGGCAGGCCGCATTCCACGACCAGCTCGGCGAACTTGAGCGCCGAGAGCGGCGTGTAGGAGGCCGGCTTGTGCACCACGGCGTTGCCGCAGGCGAGGGCCGGCGCGATCTTCCACAGTGCCTGGATGAGCGGGAAGTTCCACGGCGTGATGGCGGCCACCACGCCCACCGGCTCGCGCAGGGTGTAGGCGAGCACGATGGGGCCGGAGACGGGGATCGTCTCGCCCATGATCTTGTCCGCCCAGCCGGCGAAGTAGCGCAGCGCCTCGACGGCGGCCGGCACGTCGACGTAGCGGGACTCGAAGATCGGCTTGCCGTTGTCCAGCGTCTCCAGGCGGGCGAATTCGTCGATGCGCGCTTCCAGGGCGTCGGCGAGGCGCCAGAGGAGCCGCCCCCGCTCGCGCGCCGGCGTGTTCCATCCCCAGTCGCCGTCGAGCGCCGAGCGCGCCGCGGCCACCGCGCGGTCGACGTCCGCGGTGCCGGCCGCGGCGACCTCGGTGAGGATCTCCTCGGTGGCCGGGTTCTCGACGTCGAGGGTGCGCCCGCCCGCGGGCTCCACCCATTCGCCGCCGATGAACAGCTTCGCCGGCGGGAACGTCACCTCGGCCCGCGCCGCCGCTTCGACCGTGGCCACCGCTCAATAACCCCGGAACTCGGGCTTGCGCTTGCCGACGTAGGCGTCGAGGCCCTCGCGGGCGTCCGGACTCTCGAAGAGCTGCTGCTGCAGCTCGCGCTCGATGGCGAGGCCGCTCTCGAACGGCACCTCGGCGCCGGACTGCACGGAGCGCTTGATGCGTCCCACCGCCTTGGCCGCCTTGTTCGGCGGGCAGAACTGTCGCGCGTACTCGTGGATGTGGCCGGCGTAGTCGTCGCCCTCATAAATGAAGTTGACGATGCCGATGCGCTGCGCCTCCTCGAAATCGATCAGCCGGCCGGTGACCATCAGCTCGATCGAGGCGCTCTTGCCGACGCGGCGGGCGAGGCGCTGCGTGCCGCCGGTGCCGGGGAGCACGCCGAGGTTGACCTCGGGCAGGCCGACCTT
>DATBGJ010000671.1:0-6233 GCA_036558045.1 Thermoanaerobaculia bacterium | reverse complement strand
GGTCTGGGAGGAGACGGACGAGCCGTGGCTCTACCTGGCGCAGCACGCCGGCGGCGGAGTAGAGCGCTGGCGTGAGGCTCCCCCGGAGGGAGACGAGCCGGTCGAGGAGAGCCTGCGGCGGCGGTTCGCCATGGACGGCGCGGCCTCCTGGCCGGTGCAGGGCGAGATCGTCCAGGGACGCCTCTTCGCCCTCGGCCGCCGCGATTTCGAGGCCGACCACCGCGCGCTGGGCGAGATCGCGGCCCAGCGCGTGGCCGCCGAGCTCGACCAGTTCTACCTGACCCGCCGGCTGCGCACCGCCGCGGTCACCGAGGAGCGCGTGCGGCTCGCCTGCGATCTCCACGACGGCATGCTCCAGTCGCTCACCGGCACGGCCCTCCAGCTCCAGGCCCTGGCGCGGCTGATGGAGGAGGACCTGCCGGCGGCGCGCGAGCAGTTGCGCGAGGTGCAGCGGCTCATCGCCGCCGACCAGCGGGACCTGCGCTTCTTCATCGAGGAGCTCAAGCCCATGCCGCGCGCGCTCGGCGGGCCGGCCGATCTCGCCGACCGGCTGGCGGAGCTGGCGGCGCGGCTGAAGCGGCTGTGGGACCTCGGCGTCACCTTCCAGCTCACCGATCTCCACGGCCAGCTCTCCGAGGCGTTCGCCCGCCAGCTCTACCGGCTGCTGCGCGAGGCGCTGTTCAACGTCGCGCGGCACGCCGGCGCCGCGAGCGCGCAGGTCGAAGTGGCGCGGCGGGGTGGCGCCCTGGAGATCGCCGTGACCGACGACGGCCGCGGCTTCCCGTTCACCGGCCGCTACGACTTCGCGGAGCTCAACCGCCGGAAGCTCGGGCCCGTCAGCCTCAAGGAGCGCGTCGCCGCCCTCGGCGGCGCGCTCGCCATCGATTCCCGTCCGGGCTGCACGCGGCTGGAGATCCGCCTGCCGGCTCCCGGGAGGCCGCGTTGACGGCGGCGGCGATCCGTCTCGTCGTAGTGGACGATCATCCGATCGTCCTCGAAGGGCTCGAAAGGCTCTTCCGCCTGGAAGGGGACCTGGAGATCGTCGCCCGCTGCGTCAACGCGCGGGAGGCGATCGAAGCCGTGCGCCTCCACCGGCCGGACATCCTGTTGCTCGACGTCCGTCTGCCCGGCGGCTCGGGCCTCGACGTGCTGGAGCAGATCCGCCGCGAGGGACTGTCGACGCAGGCGGTCCTCCTCGCCGGCTCCGTCAATCAGGACGAGCTGGTGGAGGCCCTGCAGCTCGGCGCGCGCGGCGTCGTGCTCAAGGAGATGGCGCCGGAGCTGCTCATCCGCTGCATCCGCACCGTCCACGCCGGCGGCCGCTGGCTGGAGGACGACTTCCTCAGCCGCGCCATCGAGGGCCTCCTCGACCGCGACGGCATCGCCGGCACGGGCCGGCTGGCGCTCTCGGCGCGCGAGATGGAGATCGTCCGCCTGGCCGCGACCGGCCACCACAACCGGGACATCGCCGAGGCCCTGCACATCACCGAGGGGACGGTGAAGGTCCACATGCACAACATCTACGAGAAGCTCGGCGTCGAGGGCCGCGTCGAATTGACGATCTACGCCCGCGACCATGGGTGGGTCTGAGCCTTACCAGTCCCGCAGCTCCGGATCCGTCTTGTAGCTCCACCAGGAATTGTTCTCGCGCAAGAGGAGCTGGGCCTGCTCCTTGACGCCGGGATTCGGCGAGCCGGCAAGCTTCTCGGCCAGCGGCTTCAGGTCCCGCGCGTAGACCTCGGGGCTCAGGCCGTCGCAGCGGGTGGTGCCCCAGCGGAGCCAGCTCAGGGCACGGAGCTGGCGATCGGCATCCTCGCTGGTGAGCGCGTTCCGCAGCGCCTTCAGGCGCGTCCAGCCGGCGGCGTTGGCGCGCCACCACGCCTCGACCTGCGCTGTAGCGGTGCCGGAGCGCTGCTCGCGCGAAGTCAGGTCGGGAGGCACGACCTTCGAGAGTGGCACATCCATTTGGCCTCTCCGCGTCGCCTCGAAGAGAGCGTCCTCGCGAATCGCGCTGCCCTTGAAACCGAAATTTTCGAAGGTCAGCTCCTCGAGCGCCCAGCCGGCGCGGGCCGGGATGTAGTCGAGGTCGTAGGGCATGATGTACCCGTGGCCGTAGAACGTCTCCGCGCCCGGGTAGATGAGGTCGAGGGTGTTCGCCAGCTTCACGACCTCCTGCCGGTCCAGGAGGGCGATAAGCTCCGGAATCGCCTCCTTCTGCCGCGATTCGAGCTCCCACTTCGCGCGGCGGACCGTCCCCCACTCCGGCTGCACGAAACGCAAGACCACGTCTTGAACCGCAGGAAGTCTCTCCGAGGGCTGCGCCGGGGCCGGTCCTGTCAGGACAACCGCGAAGAGCACCAAGCACGTCGAATACCGTTTCATGATCTCCCCTTTCCCTGATTTGACACAGCAGGCGGGGAACGCGAAACCTTCCCTGATCGCATCAGTCTCCCCCTAGACATCTAGGCTTGGCCTGTTGTACCCTAGACGTCTATGCCAGCCAGCAACAAACGCGCCTCCGTGCTGCAAGGAACCCTGGACCTGCTGGTGCTCAGCACGCTGAGCCGCGGTGCGCTGCACGGCTTCGGCATCGCGCAGCGGATCCAGGACGACTCCGACGAGCTGCTGCGGGTGGAGGAGGGCTCGCTGTATCCGGCCCTGCACCGCCTGGAGCAGACGGGCCTCCTCAAGGGAGAGTGGCGCGAGACCGAGAACGGCCGCCGCGCGCGGTACTACAGCCTCACCGCCCGCGGCCGGCGGCAGCTCGCGACCGAGCTGGAAACCTGGAAGCGCGTCTCCCAGGGAGTAGCCAGGGTGTTGAAGCTCGCCTGAGGAGGAATCCGATGTCGCTGTTCGCACGCTTCCGCAACGTGTTCCGCCCAGGGCCGCTGGCGCAGGATATCGACGAGGAGATGCGGTTCCACGTCGAGATGCGGGCCCGTGAATACGCCGCCCAGGGTCTGCCGCCGGAAGAGGCCGAGGCCCGCGCCCGCCGCGCTTTCGGCAATCCGCTGCTGCTACGGGAGCGCACCCGCGACGCCGACGTCTGGGTGGGCCTCGATACCCTGCTGCAGGACGTCCGCCACTCCTTCCGCCTGCTGCGCCGCAACCCCGGCCTGACTGCGGCCACGGCGGTCACGCTGGCGCTCGGGATCGGCGCCAACACCGCGGTGTTCAGCGTCGTCAATGCCGTGCTCCTGCGGCCGCTCCCCTATCCCGGGCCGAACCGCTTGTTCGTGCTCTACCAGCAGCACGAGCAGGAGAACGTCGGCCGCACGCGGGCGGCGCCCCTCGACTTCCTGGACTGGCAGCGGCGGTCCCGCTCCTTCCAAGCCATGGCCGCGCACGCCGGCACCGGCTTCACCCTCACCGGAAGAGGGGAGCCGGAGCTGGTGATCGGTCAGATCACGTCCGCCGAGCTGTTCGACGTGCTCGGGGTCCGGCCTATGCTCGGCCGCTCCTTCCGCCATGAAGAGAACGAAGCCGGCCACAACCAGGTCATGCTGTTGAGCCACGGGCTGTGGCAGCGGCGCTTCGGCGGCGATCCCGCCGTCGTCGGCCGCACCATCCAGGCCAATGGCAAGCCGTTCACCGTCGTCGGCGTCATGCCGCCGGGCTTCGATTATCCGGGCCGTCGCTATCAGCTCTGGGTGCCGTTGCCGTTTCGCGGCGCCAACAGCGACAACCTGCCGATCAATCGCGACTCGAGGTACCTGCAGGTCATCGGCCGCCTCAAACCGGGAGTCACACCGCGGCAGGCCGCGGCGGAACTGGCGGCGATCGGCGGCCAGCTCCGCGAAGAGTACCCGGACAGCGACGCGGGCACGACGATCGGCATGACGTCGTTGACCGAGGAGACGGTCGGCGCCGTCCGCCCGGCCTTGCTGCTGCTGTTTGGCGCTGCGGGATTCGTGCTGCTGATCGCCTGCGCCAACGTCACCAGCCTGCTGCTGGCGCGCGCTAGCGCGCGGCGGCGCGAGATGGCGGTACGCTCGGCATTGGGAGCCGGCTTGCCGCGCCTGATCCGGCAGTTGCTGACCGAGACGCTGGTGCTCTTCGCGGTCGGCCTGGTGGCGGGCCTGTTCGTCGCCCACGGCACGTTGCGGGCCGTGCGGATCGCCGGCCCGCAGGACATCCCGCGTCTGGCGGAAGCGTCACTCGACTCGCGCGCGCTGCTGTTCACCGGCGCCGTCGCCGGCATCGCGGCGCTGGTCTTCGGCCTCGCGCCGGCGCTCCAAGCCGCCCGCTCTGGAGCCGGCGGCGCGGGTGAAGTTGGCGGGCGCGTCGTGAATCCCGGGCCGCGGCACCAGCGCTTGCGGAATGTGGTGATCGTCGCTGAGGTGGCAGTTTCGCTGGTGCTCCTCACCGGCGCCGGACTCGCCGCGCGCAGCTTCCTCCGCCTGCAGGCCGTCGACAAGGGCTTCGACCCGGATCGCGCCGTCACTTTCGATCTCAGCATGCCGCCGGCGAATTATCCGGACGCCGCGGCGATGCGGGCCTTCTACAGCCTGCTGCTCGACCGCCTCGACGCGCAGCCCTTCTTCGAGGCGGTCGGCGCCACCACGGCCCTGCCCTTGAGCGGGCAGGACGTCGAGAACGCGGTGGCGCTCGAAGGCGCCGTGCCAGGAGCCGAGCCGGCCGTCGCGGGGCTGCGCGGCGTGAGCCCGGGGTACGTCCGCGCCATGAGCATCCCCATGCAGCGGGGGCGCAACTTCACTCCGCAGGACCGCGAGGGGAGCGTCGAGGTCGCCATCGTCAACGAGACCTTCGCGCGCCGCTTCTGGCCGCACCAGGACCCGCTCGGCAAGCGGCTGCGGACGGACGGGCCGTGGCGGACCGTGGTGGGAGTCGTCTCCGACGTCCGCCACCGCAGCCTGGAGGCCGAGCCGCACCCAGAGGTCCTGATTCCCTATCCTCAGCTCGATCCGTCGTTCCTCACCTCGTGGGCCAGGGGCCTGAGCGTCGTCGTCCGCAGCTCCGCGGACCTGTCGGTCGTCGCCGGCCTGGCACGGCGGGGAGTGCACGCGGCCGATCCCGGCATGCCGCTCATCGAGATCCGGCCGATGCGTCAGCTCGTCGCGGAATCCACGGCCCAGCCTAGGTTCCGTACCCTGCTGATGGGCGGCTTCGCGCTGATCGCCGCGGTCCTGGCGCTCGTCGGCGTCTTCGGCGTGATGTCCTACTTCGTGGCCCAGCGCACGCAGGAGCTCGGCGTCCGCATGGCTCTGGGTGCCCGCCGATCCGACGTCCTGGCGCTCGTCCTCGGCCGCGGCGCGGGCCTGGCGCTCCTCGGCGTCGCGCTCGGCCTCGCCGGCGCCCGCGGCCTCACGCGCTGGATGACCGGCCTGCTGTTCGAGGTGAGCCCGACCGATCCGGCGACCTTCGTCCTGGCTGCCGCCGCCCTCGCCGCGGCCGCGCTGGCAGCCAGCTATCTGCCCGCGCGCCGCGCCGCCCAGGTCGACCCGGCGGTGGTCCTGCGGCAGGAGTGAACGTTGCCTCAGGCAGGAAGGGCCTGCGCGTCCATCCGCTGCAGCAGGGCCCGGTCCGACAGGATTAGACACCTGTCCTTGAGGCGGGGAAAGCCAAGTGGCCGCCTACTGCTGTAAAATCCTCTGGGTCTGAAATAGGAGGATCTGGACGTGCACGCTCACAAGCTTCAAGTGACCATTCCGCAGGAACCCGACCGAGAGATCGCCGTCCGTCTCCCGGACGATTTCCCTTCCGGTCCTGCCGAGGTGATCGTGCTTGCCGGCCCGCAGAACACGGGACGTACCGCGGATCATCCCTACCAACCGACATCGGCCGCTCTCGAAGAACTGCGCTTGTTCGAGACGACGCCCGAGGAGGACAGGATTCTGGAAGATTTCGAGTCTTTCCGGCAGGAACATCCTTTCCGCTTGAACAGCCTCGATGAAGAATCATGAGAGATCTTCTGCTCGACACCAACACCCTGAACTACATCCTGAAAGAAAGACAGCCGGCTGTGGATCGCCTCCGGAGGGCGAAGGAGGAGTTGCCTCACACCCCGGCGCGGCGCAACAGCGGCTCCAGGCGGGGATCGCCGCGCAGGCTGTCGAACGCGGGATGGACGCGTACCAAGAGCAGCCGGATCCGCGGGTCGTGCTGAGCCTCGCGGAGCACGGGATGCCGTGAAGCTCACAGACTTCCCGTTGTGGCAGACTACCCTCTCCTGCCGGGAGACCCTCCATGACCACCGCCGCCCTCGAACCGCG
>DATBGJ010000670.1:0-2502 GCA_036558045.1 Thermoanaerobaculia bacterium | reverse complement strand
ACGGGCTCCAGGCCGTAACCGACCTCGAGGCGCATCTTGCGGTCCTGCCGGGCCACCAGCAGCAGCACGCCGTTGTCCTTGCCTTTCTGGCCGAGGGCCCAGGCGCGCGCCACGCGGTTGGCGTAGTCTTCGATGGCCTTGCCTTCCAGGCTGTCGACGGTGAGCACGGCCACCTGGTTGCCGGTCTGTTGCTCGAACTGCGCGAGCTGGGCTTCGATGCGCTGGCGTTGGTCCTGCGGGATGAGGTTGGCGAAGTCGTTGACACGGGCGGTGAGACGGGGGATGTCCTTGGCGGCGGCCGGCCCAGCAAGGACGAAAAGGACAGCAAGAACGAAAAGGACGGGAAACGCCGAGCGCCGGATCATTTCACTCCCTCTCCCGGCGCAGCTCGTTGGAGAGCTCGTCCTGGTCGTCGGCGCGGCGCGCGACTCCGTGCCGTTCCAGCAGCTCGCCGCAGGCGCGGACGGCTTCGACGAGCCCCGGGCCGGGACGGCCGGCGCGGATCTCGGCGGCCAGCCGGCGGGTGATCGCCTCCCATTGACCCTCCTCCACCTTCTGATGGATCCCCGAGTCGGCGAGCAGCACCACCCGCCGCTCGAAGAGCGAGAGGAAGAGGAGGATGCCCGTGCGGTCACGGGTGCGGAAGACCTCCTGCTCGATGAACGCGGCGGCCGCGCGCAGGCGCGCTCGCGTCTCGAGCACCGCCTCCCCCGCCATCCAGCGCCGCACCGGCGGCAGCCAGGCCGTGAGAAGGTAGCCCACGGCCCCGCCGACCAGCGCCGGCAAGGCGATCCAGTAAGCGAGCGGGATGCCCCAGATGCCGCTCCACCGATGCAGCGCGAGAGCGGCGAACGGCGCCAGCAGCGCTCCCAACGCCGCTCCCTTCCAGGCCGCGGAGGGATACTCGTCGCTGCGGTCGACGACGTAAGGCACGATCTCCCCCGAGGTCTTCGCCTCCGCCTCCTGCACGGCGGATCGGATCGCGTCGAGATCGGTTTGGTTGAAGAAGCGGTCGGGAGGCATGGCGATGGACGATCCGTTGACGATCGTATAACAGCGGCGTGACCTCACCGCGCCCGGCGCTTCCGCGCTGGGCTACCGAGACGTCGCTTCTCTGAAGCGAATCGCCCTCTGGGCGACGTCTCTATAGCCCAGCGCGGAAGCGCCGGGCTGGGGCCAGTCCTCCTCGGTTCCTACTCTCCCAGTATCGGCGCCGCGCGCTCCCGCTTGCGCTGGCTGTGACGGCGCTTCTGCTCCAGCCGGCGCGCTTTGGCGGCGCGCGACGGCCTGGTCTTCTTGCGCGGCGGCTCCTCGCGCAGCCCTTCGCGCAGCAGCTCGGCGAAGCGCTCGACGGCGGCCTCGCGGTTCGCCGCCTGGGTGCGGTGCCGCTGCGCCGTGACGTGGAGGACGCCGTCCTTGGTGATCCGCGTCGCCAGGCGCTGCTGCAGCCGCTCCTTCTGCTCCGCGGAGAGGCTCGGCGAAGACGCGAGATCGAAGCGGAGCGTCACCCGCGTCTCCAGCTTGTTGACGTTCTGCCCGCCGGGGCCGCCGCTGCGCGAGGTGGTGAAGGCGACCTCTTCGTCGGAGATGGCGAGGTCTGCGGTGATCGGGATCATATATTCAACTTTGAGGATAAGATTCAGACCCGGAAGGAGACTCCATCATGCATCGACATCATCTCCGATTTCTCGGCATCGCGCTCTTCCTGCTGGTCGCGCTCCCCTCCTTCTGTATCCTCATTTCCGATCCAGAGCCCAAATCCCTCTTCACCCCCTCGGGCTCCGTGCAAGGCGTGAGCCTCGAGGAGGTCGCGAGCAACCTGGGATCGCTCATCGCCGTCACCAACGCCGGCGACGGCCGGCTGTTCCTCACGCTGCGCGAAGGCCGCGTCATGATTTTCGAGAACGGAGCGTTGCGCCCGCAGCCGTTCCTGGACATCCGCGGCCAGACCACGACCGACGGCGAGCGCGGCCTGCTCTCGACGGCGTTCCACCCCCGTTACGCCGAGACCGGGTTCTTCTTCATCGACTATACGAACACCTCGGGCGACACGGTGATCGCCCGCTATCACGTGTCGGGCGATCCCAACCGCGCCGATCCCGCGAGCGCGCGGACGCTGCTGACCATCGCGCAACCCTTTTCCAACCACAACGGCGGCCAGCTCCAGTTCGGGCCCGACGGCTTCCTCTACATCGGCATGGGAGACGGCGGCTCCGCCTTCGATCCGGAGTGCCGGGCGCAGAGGGTGAACAGCCTCCTGGGCAAGATGCTGCGCCTCGACGTCGATCAGAACGTCGGCTCGCCGCCCTTCTATGGCATTCCGGCCTCCAATCCTTTCCGCGGCCCGGGAGACCCGCAGGACGAGGTCTGGGCGAGCGGCCTCCGCAATCCCTGGCGCTTCGCCTTCGACCGGCAGACCGGCGACCTGTGGATCGGCGACGTGGGGCAGAACCAGCGCGAGGAGATCGACTTTCAGCCCGCCAATTCGCAGGGCGGCGAGAA
>DATBGJ010000669.1:0-3112 GCA_036558045.1 Thermoanaerobaculia bacterium | reverse complement strand
CCAAGCTCGGGACAGTCAGCTGCAGGCCCCCGGCGAGGACCATGCCGAAGATGACCGCCGCCAGGACGAGCAGGAACGTCGCGAGATTCCTTCTCGATATGCTCATGAGTGCTTCAGGTCTCCTTTCCATATCCTTCTCGCTCCTCTCTCGAAAGCAAGCGGCTTGCCAGGCAAATTCCCGAGGGGAGTGGTTGCCCGACTCGGATCGATCGCGCCAAATTGGCAGAGATCTTCGTCGGGAAGATCGCCGCCCGCCAGCGTGTTCTACAGCCTGAGCGGCCCACCCGCCCTCGTCCCCTTTGACCGGTCTGCAGCCCGGTTTCAGGATTTTTCTGTCTCAGCTTGAATGGACGTATCCTTTTCCCTATAATGGGGCGAGCCAGCTTGCCCTGACCGGCGACGGTCGGTACAAGAAGTGGGCCCAGGCCCACTTTTTTTGTTGGGCAAAGCGACGAGGAAAGGAGAACGACCCGGCACGATGCCCGCGACTTCCGGCCGCATCGAGGAGCTGACGCCCGAGATCGAGCAGATCGCCGCGGCGGCCGGCTGCGAGCTGGTGCACGCGGAGCTCAAGGGCGGGGTGCTGCGGGTGTTCATCGACAGGCCGGAGGGGGTCACGCTGGCGGACTGCGAGCACGTCTCGCGCCAGGTCTCGGCCCTGCTGGACGTGCTGGACTTCGGCGCCAGCCGCTACGTGCTGGAGGTCTCCTCGCCCGGGCTCGACCGGCAGCTCTACAAGCCGGGGGACTACGACCGTTTCGCCGGACGGCTGGCGCGGGTGACTTTCGAGGACCCCGAGACGGGCAGGAAGAAGACCGTGGTGGCGCGCCTCCGCGGGCTGCGTCGGCCGGAAGAGGGGGACGCCGAGGTGCTGCTGGAGGAAGGCTCCGGCGAGCCTTGGGGGCTCCCCCTCAGGAACGTGAAGACGGCTCGATTGGAGATCGAGCTGTAGCGCTGCAACGATAGGAAGACAACATCATGCCTCAGGCACAGACTGCGGAAGTGAACTTGAACGAGATCCTGCGCCAGGTGGCGCGGGAGAAGGACATCGACCTCGAGCGGTGGATCTCCGCGCTCGAGGACGCGATGGCCTCGGCGGCCAAGAAGCAGCACCGGATCAAGGAGCCGGTGCGGGCGAATCTCGACCGCGAGACCGGCAAGTTCGAGGCGTTCATCGTCAAGAAGGTGGTCGAGACGGTGGAAGACCCGCTCGCCGAGTGGACGGTCGAGGAGGCGCGGGACCACAAGGCGGACGCCGAGGTGGGCGACGAGGTCCACCTGCCGATCTCCACCGACGGCCTCGGCCGCATCGCGGCGCAGAACGCCAAGCAGGTGCTCTACCAGCGGGTGCGCGAGGCCGAGCGCGAGAACATCTACAACGAGTACATCGACCGCGTCGGCGAGGTGCTCAACGGCACCGTCAAGCGCTTCGAGCGCGGCGACATCATCATCGACCTCGGGCGCACGGAGGCGGTGGTGCCGCGCTCGGAGCAGGCCCGCCACGAGCGCTACAGCCAGGGCGAGCGTATCCGCGCCGTCATCGTCGAGGTGCACAAGCAGCCGAAGGGGCCGCAGATCGTGCTCTCGCGCACCGATCCGCGGCTGCTGGTGAAGCTCTTCGAGACCGAGGTGCCGGAGATCTACGACGGCACGGTGGTGATCAAGAACGCCGTGCGCGCCCCCGGCGAGCGCGCCAAGGTGGCGGTCTACAGCCGCGAGCGCGACGTCGACCCGGTGGGTGCCTGCGTCGGCATGAAGGGCTCGCGCGTGCAGTCGATCATCCGCGAGCTGCGCGGCGAGAAGATCGACATCATCGAGCACAGCGACGACCTGGTGACCTTCGCACAGAGCGCCCTGGCGCCGGCCAAGATCACCCGCGTCTCGGTGACGCACCAGGGCGAGGTGCCGCACCTCGACGTGATCGTGGAGGACGAGCAGCTGTCGCTGGCCATCGGCAAGCGCGGCCAGAACGTGCGCCTGGCCTCCGAGCTGATCGGCTGCCGCATCGACATCAAGAGCGAGAGCGACGTCAAGGACGAGGTGGCCGACGCCCTCGCCCGCATGCTGCAGACGGCGATGAGCCAGACGCCCGCGGCCGCCGCGGCGCCGGAACCGGACGTGGCAGACGCCCCCGGCATCAGCTCGGCGGCGGTCGAGAAGCTCCGGGAGGCGGGCTTCGGCGCCATCGAGGCGCTGGCCGGGACGGAGCCGGAGACGCTGCTCGCGCTCGGCATCGAAGAGTTGAGTCAGGATGAGGCGGGGAGCCTGGTGGATTGGGCCCGGCAGCAGCAGGAGAAGGCCGGCGAGGTGGACCTCGGTCCCTTCCAGCCCGCCGCCGAGACGCCGGCGACGGCCATGGCCGACGAGGACTTCATGGCGGCCCTCTCCCGCGCCTTCGCCGAGAGCGAGCAGCAGCGGGCGAGCGCCGCCCAGGCGCGCGGCGGCGAGGAGGAAGCAGGCGAAGCGGCGGCCGAGGAGGTCCAGAAGGAAGATACGGAATAGGTTTGTAGGGGCGCGCAGCACGCTGCACCCTCTGCGGGCACGGCGGTTCAAGAGGAGTAACGAGACGATATGGGAAAGCTTCGAGTCCAGGACCTCGCGAAGATGATGGGGATCTCCAACCAGGACCTCGTCTTCAAGCTGAAGTCCATCGGCGTGCGGGTCGAGGGGGATGACGCGTACATCGACACCGACATCATCCAGGCCATCCTGCAGGGCAAGAAGCTCCCCCACCCGCGGGAGGTGATCCTGCGGGACGAGCAGACGCCGCCCGAGGTGGTGCGCCGGCGCACGGCCGCGACACCGGCCAGCGTGGTCCGCCGTCCGGCCAACCCGCTGCGCCCGAACCGCCCGCGGACGCTGATCCAGAAGGTGGAGCCCCGCATCCAGACCCTGCCGGTGTCGGAACGGCCGGTGATGGCCGCGGCTCCCCCACCGTCGGTCATGGCGGAAGCGGTGGCGCCGCAGCCCGTCGAGCCGCCGCGCGCCGAGGCGGCGGCGAGCGTCGGGGCCGCGCTGCCGGTCGAAGCTCCCTCCGTGCGCACGGCCGAGATGCCCGCCCGCCGCGAGGCGGTGGCGCCCGCGTCTCGTCCCGTCGTTCCCTCCCGCCCGG
>DATBGJ010000668.1:0-5077 GCA_036558045.1 Thermoanaerobaculia bacterium | reverse complement strand
CGGTCCCACTCCTCGCGGGGCAGCTCGCGGATCTGCCGCGTGGTGACGCAGCCGAGCAGCCGGCCGGAATCGTCCACCACGGGGAACATCTTGAAGTGGTGGCGGTAGACGTAGTCTTCCACCAGGTCGCGCACGGAGATGGCGCGCGGCACCGTCACCGGGTCCGGGTGCATGAAGCGCGACACCGGCTCGCCGGCGAGGGCCCGGCGCAGCAGGAGCTGCTGGTAGGACATGGCGGCGGCGTTGCGCACGAAGAGGCCGAGGAGGAACAGCCAGAGCCCGGAGGTGAAGCCCGCGGGCACGAAGACGACGGTCACCACGCCGAGGGCGATGAGCAGCAGGCCGAAGCCGCCGCCGATGCCCGCCGAGATCCGCGTCGCCCAGCGCAGGCTCTTCTTCCAACCCCAGAGGATGGAGCGCAGGATGCGCCCGCCGTCGAGCGGGAAGGCGGGGATGAGGTTGAACACCGCGAGCGCGGCGTTGAGGAAGCCGAGATAGAGCAGCACGGCGGTCAGCGGCGCCGGCCAGCCGGCGAAGCGTCCGAGCAAGCCCACTCCGCCGCTGACCAGCGCGATGACGAAGCTCGCCGCCGGACCCGCCGCGGCGATGACGAATTCGGCCTGCGGGGTGGGCACCTCGCCGGGCATCTCGGCGACGCCGCCGAAGATGAACAGGGTGATGCCCCGCATCTCGACGCCGTAGGTGCGCGCCACCAGCGAGTGCGACAGCTCGTGAAGCACCACCGAGAGGAAATAGAGCAGGGCGCCGGCCACGGCCATCAGCCAGTAGGTGACCTTCGGCTGGCCGGGGAGCTGCGCCGGGAAGGCGACGGTGGCGAAGCTCCAGGTGACGAGCACCGCCACGATGAACCACGAGGGATCGATCCGGACGGTGAAGCCGAAGATCCTGAACAGCGTGATGGCTCTGCCGAACAAGAGGCGCCGCACCTCCCGGAGTGGATTGTATCCCGGCCCAGGGCGGCCACATAGGGCCGCCCTGGGTGGGGGATCATGGACACCTTGACTATCTACAATTGGATGGGTATTGTAGATAGTCGAGGTATCAATCATGGGAAAGCCCAGCGATCTCGTCCAAGGCACTCTCGATCTCCTGATCCTGAAGACCCTCTCCCTCGAGCCCAAGCACGGCTGGGCCATCGCCAAGCGCATCGAGCAGGTCTCCGAGGACGTGTTGCAGGTGCAGCAGGGCTCGCTCTATCCGGCCCTCCACCGCCTGGAGCAGCAGGGGTGGATCCGCGCCTCCTGGGGGGAGACGGAGACCGGCCGCCAGGCCAAGTTCTATTCGCTGACGAAGGCCGGCCGCGTCCAGCTCGAGAAGGAGCTGGCGCAGTGGGAGCGGCTTTCTCAAGCCATCAACCTGATCGCGAGGATGGCCTGAGGAGGATTCGGGGATGCGCTCTCTGGGTCTCCTGCGGCTGCGCCTGCGCTCGCTCTTCCGGCGGCAGCGGGTGGAGGCGGAGCTCCTCGCCGAGCTGAGCTTCCACCTGGAGCAGCAGACCGCGGAGTACGTCGCCGCCGGCATGGCGCCCGCCGAGGCCCGCCACGCCGCGCACCGAAGGATCGGCAATCTGGGCAGGATCGAGGAGGAGTGTCGCGACATGCGCCGCACGCGTTGGATCGAAACCTTTCTGCAGGACCTCCGCTACGCGCTGCGCTCGCTGCGCCTCGCCCCGGCGTTCACCCTCGTGGCCGCGCTGTCGCTGGCGCTCGGCATTGGCGCCAACACGGCCATCTTCAGCCTGCTCGACGCCCTCCTCCTGCGCCAGCTTCCCGTGCAGGCGCCGGAGCGGCTCGCGGCCGTCGGCGATCCCTCGCGCACCGGCGGCAAGTCCGAGGGCTCGATCCGCGCCGACGTCTTCTCGGTGCCGCTGTACCGCGAGCTGCGCGACCGCAACCAGGTATTCAGCGGCCTCTTCGCTTCGGGGCGGTCCGGCCGCCTGACGGTCGGCACCGACCGCTCCGCGGCGAAGCCGGAGACGGCGCGCGGCCGGCTGGTCTCCGGCAACTACTTCGCCGTCCTCGGCGTCCCCGCCTTCCGCGGGCGCACCTTCACCGCCGCCGACGACCGCAGCCCGGGCGCCGCGCCGTACGTCGTCATCTCGTACGACTACTGGCAGCGGCGTTTCGCCGGCAGCCCCGGCGCCGTCGGCCGGTCGCTCACCTTGAACGGTTACCCCTTCACCATCATCGGCGTCACGCCGCCGGAGTTCTTCGGCGACATCGTCGGCACTTCCACGGACGTGTGGATTCCGCTGATGATGCAGCGCCAGGTCAACCCCGGCCGCGACTATCTCGACCGTTGGGAGATCAGCTGGCTGCTGTTGATGGGCCGCCTGAAGCCCGGCGTCTCGCTCGCCGAGGCGCACAGCTCGATCGACTCCCTGTTCAAGCAGCTCGTGGCCAACGGCGTCGTCCCGGCCGGGATCATTCCCGAGGACATCGCGGACCTGCACGTCGACGTCAGCCCGGGCGGCACCGGCTTCTCCGCCCTGCGGCGGCAGTTCTCGCGACCGCTCAAGACGCTGATGGGCATCGTCGCGCTCGTGCTGCTCATCGCCTGCGCCAACGTCGCCAACCTGTTGCTCGAGCGCGCCACCGGGCGGCGGAAGGAGATCAGCATCCGCCTGGCGCTCGGCGCCGGACGGCTGCGCCTGGTGCGCCAGCTCCTCACCGAGAGCCTGGTGCTGGCCTTCCTCGGCGGCGCCCTCGGGGTGCTCTTCGCCTTCTGGGCCGATGCCGGCCTCCTGAAGCTGATCGACGTTCCCGCGTCCCGGGCGCTCGACCTGCGGCCGAACCTGACCATCCTCGCCTTCACCGCCGGCGTCTCGTTGCTCACCGGCGTGCTCTTCGGGCTCGCGCCGGCGCTGCGCTCCACCCGCGTCGAGCTCGCTCCCGCGCTCAAGGAGAGCTCGCGCAATCTCGCCGGAGCCGGCGGCGGTGGCCGGCGCTGGCCGTTCGGCAAGGTGCTGGTGGTCTCGCAGTTCGCGCTCTCCCTGCTCCTCCTCATGGGCGCCGGCCTCTTCGTGCGCACGCTGGTCAACCTCCAGCGCCTGGACCTGGGGTATGAACGGCAAGGCGTCCTCATGCTCAACGTGGACCCGGTGGGCGCCGGCGTTCCGGCCGAGCGCCTGGGAGCCTTCGCCGAGGGGATGCTCGAGCGGCTGCGCACGGTGCCCGGCGTCACCGCCGCCACGCTCTCCGAGAACGGCCTCTTCAGCGGCACCGAATCCAGCACCTCGCTCGCCATCTCCGGCCGGCCGGAGATCCCCTACCCTGCCAACCAGGTCGCCTACGACCGCGTGGGTCCCGGCTATTTCGAGGTCGTCGGCATCCCCATCGTGCTCGGCCGCGGCATCGGGGTGAAGGACCGCGCCGGCGCCCTGCGGGTAGCGGTGATCAACGAGAGCATGGCGCGCTATTACTTCCCCAACCAGAACCCCATCGGCCAGCGCTTCGCGGAGACGGACGCGATGGACAAGGTCTACGAGGTCGTCGGGGTCTCCAGGGACGTGCGCGACCACGAGCTGCGGAGCGACGTGCGGCGCCGCTATTACACGCCTATGCTGCAGGATGCGGAGACCCTCTCGGCGTTCAACTACGAGATCCGCACCCGCGATCCCAAGGCCCTCGTCGAGCCGGTCCGCGCCGCCGTGCGCGGCTTCGATCCGCCCCCGATCGTCAACGACCTGGCGCCGCTCACCGCCAACATCGACGAATCGATCGGCGACGAGCACCTGGTCGCCAAGCTCTCGGCGGTCTTCGGCGTTCTCGCGTTGCTGCTCGCCTCGATCGGCCTCTACGGCGTGATCTCCTACGCCACCTCGCGCCGCACCAACGAGATCGGCATCCGCATGGCCCTGGGCGCCAACCACGGCAAGGTCCTCTGGATGGTGCTGCGCGAGACGCTGCTGCTGGCGTTCGCCGGCATCGCCGTCGGCCTGCTCGCCGTGCTCGGCTCGGCGCGGGTGGTGGCGAGCCGCCTCTTCGGGCTCTCGGCGTACGATCCGGCGACGCTCGCCTCCGTCACCATCGTGCTCGTCGCGGTCGCCGTCGTCGCCGGGGCGATCCCCGGCTCGCGGGCCACGCGCGTGGACCCCACGGAAGCGCTGCGGTACGAGTAGAGCGGGACGTTCCGCTCAGTCCGGGCGGCTATCTTCTCTGCGTTCCACCGCCGCCGGATCGGTCCCCGGCTCAACCGGACAGTAGAGGTCGCGCCGCCGTTCGAGATCTTTCACCACGGCCCGCCGGAAGCCCTTCGGCCCGGCCTCCTGCAAGTGGGCGGCGCGGTAGGCGGCGATGTCCACCATCTCCAGCCGCATGCGGATGGTCTTGAACAGCCGCGGGAAGCGCTGGCCGGGGACCTGCACGTGGTGGAGGCCGCCGCTGTAGGCGATCAGCATCCGTCCCTCGCCGATCGTCTCCAGGATGTCGGCGATGCCGCCGCGCACGGTCATCGGCTTGCCCTCGACGTCGAGGCCGCTGGCCCGCTTCATCCGGCCCTCGGGGAGGATGATCACCATGGCGTCGGGATCGATCTGGCGCAGCACCTCGCTCCAGGTCTCGTCGCGCTCGCGAGTAATGGAGATCACGCGTGCCGCCAGCAGGCCGTAGAAGCGGCCCACCAGCGCGCGGTTCGAGGTCTTCTGGGCGATGGGGATGACGCCGTGGCGGGCGATCCGCCAGAGGAAATGGTTGGGAGCGCCGCCGGCGAAGAGCGCCTCGTAGAGGCTGGTGTGGTTGAGGATGGCCGCGACGCGGATGTGCCGCCAGGGATCGGGCGGCACGTCGCCGATCCAGCGCATGTCGATGCGGTAGAAGAGCCGCGACACGGCCTTCACCGCCAGCAGCAACAGGAAGACGAAGTAGGCTCGCAACGGGGCGGATTCTACACTCTGATACGCTTTCCTCTTCCATGACCGCCATCCCCCCCCGCCCGCGCATCTCGGCGATCGTCACCACCTTCAACGAGGAGTCGCACATCGCCGGCTGCATCGAGTCGCTGCAGTGGTGCGACGAGATCCTGGTGGTGGACTCCTTCTCGACCGACCACACGCCGG
>DATBGJ010000667.1:0-4367 GCA_036558045.1 Thermoanaerobaculia bacterium | reverse complement strand
TCGGGATCGACGTGGACCGTCGGCGGCAATGTAGAGGCGGCCCTGCGTGGCCACCCTGGTTGATCGTCGCTCACCAGACGCCCGTTGCGCGCCACGAGCTGGCCGCCGCGGAAGACCATCTCCGCCCGCGGCGCCGCGAGGTCGCGGAAGACCACGAGGTCGGCGCGGCGTCCCGGCGCGATGGCGCCGCGGTCATGCAGGCCGTAGTGTTCCGCCGGGTTGAGCGTCGCCATGCGGATCGCCATCACGGGATCCACTCCCCCGGCGATCGCGATGCGGATCAGGTGATCGATGGAGCCTTCCTCCAGCAGATCGGCGGGGTGCCGGTCGTCCGTGCACAGGCAGAGCCGCCGCTCGGTCACCGGCGAGACGAGCGGGAGCAGGGCGCGCAGGTTGCGGGCGTTGGTGGCTTCGCGGAGAAAGATGGTGAGGCCGGCGCGCAGCTTGGCGAGGGCCTCCTCGACGGCGGTGCACTCATGGTCGTTGCCGATGCCCGCCGCCGCGTAGGCGTTGAGCCGGTGGCCGGTGAGTCCGGGGCCGTGGCCGTCGATGGGCCGGCCGCGGAAGGTCCGCAGCTTGGCGAGCACCGCTTCGTCGCCGGCGATCACGCCGGGGTAGTTCATCACCTCGGCGAGGCCGAGGACTCGTGGATGGCCGAGCAGGGTGGCGAGCTCACCGGCCTCCAAACGCGCTCCCGAGGTCTCCAGGTGGGTGGCCGGCACGCAGGAGGGAGCGTTGACGAGCACGTCGAGCGGCGCGCCCTCGGATTGCTCCAGCATGAAGCGGATGCCGGCGAGCCCGAGAACGTTGCCGATCTCATGTGGATCGGTGACGACGGTGGTCACCCCGCGCGGCACGACGGCACGCGCGAACTCGGCGGGCGGCACCATCGAGCTCTCGATGTGGACGTGCGCGTCGAGGAAGCCGGGGGCGACGAAGCGGCCCTCGAGATCGATCTCCTCCAAGGCGTCGTAGCCCCGGCCGAAGCCGGCGATGAGGCCGCCGGCGACGGCGATCTCGGTGCCCAGGACCTCACCCGAGAACACGTTGACGAGGCCGGCGTTGCGCAGCAGCAGGTCTGCCGGCCGGTCGCCGCGTGCGGCGGCGAGGAGATGGGGGAGCTCCATCGGTGGAGGATATCGCTTCTCAAGCTCCTGGGAGCGCCGGCGTCCTCGCCGGCTTCTTTTTCTTACTCCCTCCTATGGCCGGCGGGGACGCCGGCGCTCCCAGGGAAGGCTCTTGTCTCGGCGATACAATCCAAACCCCATGGAGCTCATCTCCACCCACCTCGGCGCCGACTTCGACGCTTTCGCGTCCATGCTCGTGGCGCGCCGGCTCCATCCGGAGGCGGAGCTGTTCTTTCCCGGCTCGCGCGAGGGCACGGTGCGCCGGGCCATCGAGGCGCGGCGCATCGAGGTCCCGGAGCTGCGCCACAAGGACATCGATCCCGCTGCGCTCACCCGCGTCATCCTCTGCGACATCCGCCAGCGGGACCGCATCGGCATCGTCGCCGACTGGCTGGATGCCAACCCGCGCATCGAGGTGTGGGCGTACGACCATCATCCGCCGACGGCGGAGGATCTCCCGGTCGCGGGCGGCGTCGTGGATCCGCAGGTGGGGTCCACCTCGACGCTGATCGTCGAGGAGCTCCGCCGCCGCGGCCTCGCCTGCTCGGCGGAGGAGGCGGACCTCCTGCTGATGGGGATCTATGAGGACACCGGCTCGCTGACCTATGCCACCACCAGCCCGCGCGATCTCGCGGCCGGCGCCTGGCTGCTGGAGCGGGGCGGCGACCTGGAGGCGGTGCGCGGATCGGTGGCGCGCCCCCTCGATCCCGAGCGGCTGGACGTGCTCCACCGCATGACCCAGCGGCTGGAGGTGCACCGCGTCCGCGGCCACCGCATCGGCATCGTCGAGGTGGAGCTGGGAAAGTACCTGGAGGAGCTGGCGCCGCTCGTCTCGCGCTGCCTGGAGATCTTCGAGCTGCCTTTGCTCTTCGCGCTCTTCGGCGAAGGGGACCGGGTGACGGTCATCGCGCGCGGCAACCTGGAGGGGTTCGATCTCGGCGAAGCGCTCGCCGAGCTGGCGGGCGGCGGCGGGCATGCCACGGCCGCCTCGGCGCGGCTCAAGGACCGCACGCTGCTCGAAGCGCGGGAACGGCTGCTGGCTTTTCTGCAACGGGCTCTGCCGCCGGCCGCCCGCGCTCGCGACCTGATGATCGCGCCGTTCCACGTCCTCGCCGCCGCGACCTCGATCGGCGAGGCGAAGACCAGCCTCAACACCCGCCGCATCAACGCCGCGCCGGTGGAACGCGACGGCAGGATCGTGGGCACCGTCTCGCGGCAGATCCTCGACGCGGCGATCCAGCACGGCCTGGCCGCGCGGCCCGTCGCCACCGTGATGTCTCCCGAGCTGCAGTGGGTGAGCCCCGACGCGTCCGCCGAGGAGGTGCGCGAGCGCATGATCGCCCGCCATCCGCGCTTCGTGCTGGTGGGAGACCCGGCGGCGGGCAGGCCGCTCGGACTGGTCACCCGCATGCAGCTCCTGCGGCACCTGCACGGCCAGCTCTCCGACTTCGAGGAGCGGATCGATCGCCGCTCCGAGCAGCAGCGCGAGCGCCGGGAGCACATCGCCCGCCTGCTGGAGAAGCGGCTGCCGCCGGCGCTCGCCTCGCGCGTCGCGGCGATCGCCGCCGTCTCGCGCGAGACGAACACGCCGGCCTATCTGGTGGGCGGCTTCGTGCGCGACCTGTTGCTGGAACGGGAGAACCGGGACCTCGACGTCGTGGTCGAAGGCGACGGCCTGGAGTACGCGGCGCGGCTGGCTGCGGCGCTCGGCGGCCGGGTGCGTTCGCACCGCGCCTTCCTGACCGCGGTGGTGGTGGATCGCGAAGGCTTCCACGTCGACGTGGCCACGGCCCGCAGCGAGTTCTACCGCGCTCCCGCCGCCCTGCCCGAGGTGCAGACCTCGGCTCTGCGGCAGGACCTCTTCCGGCGCGACTTCTCGATCAACACGCTGGCGATCCGCCTCGGACCCGAGCCGAAGCCGGAGCTGGTCGACTACTTCGGCGGCCGGCGCGATCTCAAGGACAGGACGCTGCGGGTGCTGCACAGCCTCTCCTTCATCGACGATCCGACGCGCATCCTGCGGGCGGTGCGCCTGGAGCTGCGCCTCGGCTTCCATATCTCTCCCGAGACCTTGCACCTCGCCGAGGTGGCATTGTCCGAGGGTGTCTTCGATCACCTCACGGGCTCGCGGCTGCGCGAAGAGCTGGCCTTGCTGCTCGACGATCCGGCGCTGGCCCTGCGCGGCGTCGAGCGGCTGGCCGAGCTCGGCGTGCTGCGCGCGCTGGACCCGCGGCTCGCGCTGGACGACGCGGCCCGCGCGCGGCTCCGCGAAGCGCGCGCGGCCCACGATTGGTATCGCCTCGCGGGGATCGCCGATCCTCCCCTGGAGGCCTGGCGGCTGCTGCTGATGGCTCTGGCCACGGGCTTCCCGGAGGTGGACCTCATGCGTCTTGCCGGTCGCCTCATGCTCGTCGGCGAGGATCGCCGGATGCTCATCGGCTTCCCGGAGCGGCTGGCCGCCGCGCGCTCCGTTCTCCGCGGTCGCGGCGAACAGGCGCCGCACCGGATCGCCGAAGCCCTGGAGCCTTTGAGCGGCGAGGAGCTGCTTCTCCTCATGGCGGAAGAGGACGAGACGCTCCGCGCCTGGGTCCGGCGCTACCTGACCGAGCTGCGCCCTCTAAAGCTCTCCATCCGCGGCTCGGACCTGCTGGCCGCGGGAATGCTCCCCGGCCCCCGCATCGGCGAAGCCCTGCGCGCCACGCTGCAGGCCCGGCTCGACGGCCGCATCGGGGAAGGGGAGGAGCTGCGCTACGCGCTGGAGCTTCTTTCGCCCGGCGCTTCCGCACCGGGCTAGCGAAACTTCGCCCAGAGGGCGATTCGCTTCAGAGAAGCGACGTCTCTGTAGCCCGGTGCGGAAGCCGGGCTCGCGGGAAATCGCCTAATCTGGCAAAGTACCCCTGATGCGCATCCCCGTCCGTCCCTTGGTCCTTGTCATCCTTTCAATCCTTTCCGTCCTTTCCGCCGCCACCGCCGACGACCGCTCCGTCGAGCTCGTCCGCTACGACTGCACCACGGACCTCACCCGCCGCGAGATGACGCTCTTCGCCAACGGCACGATCCGGGTGCGGGAGGGCCAGATCGGCAA
Source organism: Thermoanaerobaculia bacterium (assembly GCA_036558045.1). GTDB lineage: Bacteria > Acidobacteriota > Thermoanaerobaculia > Multivoradales > UBA5704 > DATARR01. The sequence goes on along the minus strand of DATBGJ010000667.1, from coordinate 155 downwards.
CGAGTGGATGGGCCTCGTCGAGCTGGGACCGGACGAGCTGCAGGCCTTCGTCAACCGGTTCCTGGGCGAAGACCTCTCCGAGTCGCCCAACCCGGAGAAGGGGGTCGAAGGAGCCTGGATCGAGCGCTGCGAGCTGCGTCTGCACCTTCCCGGCC
>DATBGJ010000666.1:0-8601 GCA_036558045.1 Thermoanaerobaculia bacterium | reverse complement strand
CCGCCTCAGAGCCGCCCCACCGCGTCGCGCAACGGTGATCTCCCCGCTCTGCGGACCCTCAAGGCCGCGGCGGTCAGGTCAGGCAGCCTCGGTCTTCGGCTTCGGCTTGTGCTTCGGCTTCGGCTTGGGTTTCGGCTTGGGCGCGGGCTTCGGCTTGGGCTTCGGTTTCGGCTTGGGCTTCGGCATGTCTCCCATATACGTGAGCAGAGGCAAAGGCCGGCCGAGGAGCGCCTGGAGCCGTTTGGAATCACCGCTCCGGATGACATCCTTCTCCTCGGCGGTGAGGTCGGCCGCCGCGAGGAAGGACTCAGGGTTCTTCCAGTAGTCCTCCATGCGCAGCGGATCCTGCGACAGCTCGACCAAGAAGCGGACGGTGCTCTGGGACATGTTCCCTCCCGGAGATGGTTCAGGTCTGCGGCGCGAGCCGCTCGACGATCTCCCAATCGTATTCGGCGGTCCCCCAGGGGGGGACCAGGAGCGTGGACATGCCGCCGACCTCGGCCGCCGGCAGGTCCGCGAGCGCGACGCGCAGGGCCTTGGGTTGGCAGACCGGAAGCTGGGCGGCCTCGTAGACGACGACCTCGTGATCGCGCGGGTATTCGCGCGCCAGCACCTCCGCCAGCAGCCGCAGCCCCTCCCTGGCGCAGGGCATGGTCGGGCAGGTCGAGATGCCGATGGCGCCGATCTGCCACAGGATCAGCGGGCTCGCCGGATCGAACCTGTGCCGGCGCTGCAGGAAGTCGGTCGCCTCGTACATCTGGCAGCCGTCGGTCGCCGGATCGAGGCCGAGGTCGGCGAACAGGCAGTCGGCGGCGGAGACGCCGGGGAGCATGCGGGCTTCGAAACCCTCGGCGCGGGCCCGCCGGATCGACTCGTGCGCGGGGAAGGTGAAGACCCCGGGATGGCCGTAGTATGCGGCGCAGACCTCCAGGCCGCGGCGTACCGGCGCGAGCATCCGCTCGACCATCTCGTGGTAGGAGTCGAGCCGCTCCTTCTCGGCGCCATAGGCGTCGGCCAAGGACTCCGCCGTGGGGTTCAGGTCCTCGATCCAGGCGCAGGTCACCGGATCGGGAACGAGGTAGAAGAGCTTGTCCGCCCGCCGCATGCAGGCCAAAGCCTGGGGCGTGATCTGGCCGGCGACGAGATAGCCGGTGCCGACGACGTTCAGGCGACCCTGAGACACGTGCCCTCCTCGGCGGAAAAGCGAAATACGGCTTCGCTCGCGCGAGCTCGTGACAACGCGATCTGAAAAACTTACTTCTATACGCTACTCCGTGAACAGGCCGTCGTCAAGGGCTCCTCACGCCCCGGCGTCGGTGGCGCCAGCCTGCCGATGCCCGAAGCGCGCCAGGATCGCGTCGATGTCACCCCTGTCCAGGAGCGCGCGGTCCTCCTTGGCCAGCGCGGCGGCTTCCGGCACTCGTTCGGGGTGCGCGCGAAAGTCTTCCGTCTTGCGCGGGTCGAGCGCGAGGGCGTGGAGGAAGCGGACGACCGCGGCCTGCACGCGCCGGCCCGGCGCTCGGCGCGGCGAGGCCGGCCGGCGCGCCGCGCGAGCGCTCCTGCGGTCGAGCCGCCGCGCGCGCTCGACCGTCGCCCAGTCGTATTCGACTTCTTCCCGCGGCGGCACGTACAGCACCGTGCCGCTGCCGACCTTGGCTTTCGGCAGCTCCGCGAGCGCGACGCGCGCCACCTTCGGAGCACGGATGGGCAGGAGAGAAGCCTCGTAGAGGAGGATCTCGTGATCCGCCGGGTAGCTCTCGGCCAGTACCTCGGCGAGCAGGCGCAAACCTGCGGCCACCGGCGGGGCGGCGAGAGATCTCGCGAGGCCGATGGCGCTGACCTGCCACAGGATCAGCGCCGCCGCCGGATCGAACCGACGCTGGCGGTAGAGGAACACGCTCGCCTCGTACATCTGGCAGCCGCGCTCGGCCGGATCGATGCCGAGGTCGGCGAACAGGCAGTCGGCCGACGAGATCCCGGGGAGCATGCGCGCTTCGTAGCCTTCGCCGCGCGCCTGCCGCACGGCTTCGTGCGCCGGGAAAGCGCACACCCCCGGATGGCCGTAGAAGGCGGCGCAAACCTCGAATCCGCGGCGGACCGGGTCGAGGATCTTCTCCACCATCTCGCGGCAGGCCTCCATGCGCGGCCGCCCTTCCCGCCAGGAATCGAAGAGGGACTCGGCGGCGGGGTTGAGGCTCTCGAGCCACGCGCGGGTCAACGGGTCGGTCACCAGGTAGAGCAGCTTCTCCGACCGTTCGATGAGCGCCAGCGCCTCGGCCGTGACCTGGCCCGCCATCCTGTAGCCGGTGCCGACGACGCTCAGCCGGCCCGGCGCGGTTCTCCGAGCCCGACGTCTGGATGGATTCATGATGCGGAGATGCTACGACATTCAGAGAGCTTCAGGTCTAAAGACGCAGCAATCGCGCGGCGTTGCCGCCCAGGATGCCCGCCTTCTCGGCGTCCGAAATCGGCAGCGCGCGGATCGCCTCGAGCATCAGGGGGATGCTGCCGATCCGGTGCGGATAGTCGCTGCCGGCGAGGATGTGATCGGCGCCGGCGAATTCGCTCGCCAGCTTCAGCGCGCCCTGGCTGAAGTTCACGGTGTCGTAATAGAAATGCCGCTTCAGGTAGGCGGTGGGCGGCTCGTCGATGTGGGCGCGGCACTCCTCGAAGGCGCGCCAGCCGCGGTCGAGCCGCTCGGCGAGATACGGGATGGTGCCGCCGAGATGGCCGAGCACCCAGCGGATGCGCGGGAACCGCCGCACCGTGCCGCTGAAGACCAGCTTCGAGGCCGCCAGCGTGGTGTCGAAGAGGAAGCCGTTGAGCGGCATCAGCCAGTACTCCGACATCGCCTCGACGCCGACCGGATACGTCGGATGGATCATCAACACGGCATCGCGGTCATCGGCGATCTCGTAGAGCGGCCAAAACCGCTCGTCGTCGAGCCCGACGCCGTTGACGTTGCTGAACAGCATGGCGCCGGGCATCCCCAGCTCGTCCATGGCGCGCGCGAGCTCGGCGGCCGAGGCTTCGGCGTCGCAGAGCGGCAGCGTCGCGAGCGGCACGAAGCGCGGCCGCTCGGCGCGCACGCGCGCGAACGCGTCGTTGGTGAGACGCGCCAGCTCCACCGCCACCGCCGGCCTCTCCACGTGCGTGCCGGGCGTGGTCAGCGAGATCACCTGCACGCCGATCCCCTGCTCGTCGAGCACCGACTGCCGGTAGGCGATGTCGCGATGGCCGCGCACCACGACGTTGTAATCGCCCGGATAGTGGATGACGGGATTGCCCGCGCCGTCGGTGGAGACCTTCAGGCAGCTCCCGGCGGGCTCCAGGGCCGCGAGGTACTCGGGCGGATAGTAGTGGTTGTGGAAGTCGACGATCGGCATGCGTTCCTCTCCTGGACACGCCTGTGCGTGGGGAGCCTATGTCATCCGGCGGCAGGAGCGGTTTCGTAAAGAAAGGAAAAAGCCTGTCGCCAAGGAAAGCGCAGGCCGGAAAGGAGGTGAAGACAATGACCGTCAAGACCCGGGTCAAGGCAGGCGGCTACGATTGGGGTTCCTGATCCTGGAGCTCGCCCCGTGGTTCAGTTGCGTCGTGGACTGCGGACGGGCGAACCCTCCGAAGCCTCACCCCTGTCCCTCCTCTCCCTGACGGGCGAGGGGGATAGGGGGTGAGGCAAACTGAGGCCCACTACCCCGCCGGCCGTGCTAGTAGCGCCCGCCGCCGTAGCCGCCACGGCCGCCGCCCCCGCCGCCGCCGTAGCCGCCACGGCCACCGCCCCCGCCGCCACCATACCCACCGCGGCCGCCCCCGCCGCCGCCGCGCTCTTCCCGCGGCCGCGCCTCGTTGACGGTGAGGGTCCGCCCCTCGACCTCCTTGCCGTTGAGCGCACTGATGGCGGCCCGCGCCTCCTGATCGCTCTCCATCTCCACGAAGCCGAACCCCTTGGAACGGCCCGTGTCGCGGTCCACGATCACCTGCGCGGACTGCACGCTGCCGTGCGCCGCGAACATCTCTTCCAGGTCGCTGTTGTTGACGTTGTACGACAGGTTACCGACGTACAGCTTCTTACTCATGTGCCCACTCCTCCGTTTTGACCTTCGTTCGACTGCGGTCGCGAGGACCAGGATGTGCTGCGGAGCGTGCGGGGCCAGAATCGGGGATCGTTCGAAGGTCCGATACCGGAGTCTCTGTCACGCCCAAAACCGAACGGGAGCCAGCCTCCCGCCTCCAACCCCTTAATCCTAGCACCTGGCGTGCCAACTTGGGCCGGTTCTCGCCGTCCGGCGACAACTTTTCTTCCGCGAGAGGTCCGGATTGGCTCCTTCGCGAGCCAGTCCGTTCAGCGGGCCGGAGGAGGCCCGCTAGCGGGGGGCTCGGATCAGTGCTGTCTGGCGGCGTTACGGCGCTTCGTCTGAGCATCGCGCCTCATGGCCCACTCGCTCTTGTGCTTCACGGAGACGACCGTGCCGTCGCTCGCATTGATCGACACCACATCCACCCCTTTCTTGCCTGCCGTCCGGATGTCGAAGAAATAGGTCAGCTTGCCGGAGAGCCGGCCGAGCTCCTTCGAGGTGAGCTCACCGCCCGGCACCTTGGCGAGGGCGATGATGCCGGCCTCGTCCATGCTGACGCTGGCCTGCGCCTCCGCCGCCGGGGCGGCCGGCTCCTCCGCGAAGAGGCTCGTTGTCAGGACGAACGCGCCGGTGAGGCAGGCGAGAATCAGGGTGCGCTTCAATCTCATGAGAGATTCCTTTCTGTCCGGATCCCGAAAAGACCTCGGCATGAGATCGTCTGAGGAAGGGGAGTAAAAGTCATCATAGCAGAAAATTTATAGAAAATTGCGACACGGAGCGCCTTGACTTCAAAAGTGTCGAAATGTGCCGAAAACGGACTTCACGAAGCTCTGGAGACGTCGATTTCCGAAGTGCGGCTCTCTCGGGATCATACCGCACGGCGCCTCTTACGAACCGGCTGAAACCCTGCGCCCCCTCCCCCGTACCTCTCTCCTGTAGACATCCGAGGAGAGAGCCCCATGCCCCAACCGTCCACCGCCGACCTTCTCCAGGGAACGCTCGATCTGCTGATCCTCAAGACGCTGAGCCTCGGGCCCCAGCATGGATGGGGCGTGGCGCAGCGCATCCAGCAGGTGTCGCGCGATCTCCTGCAGATCAACCAGGGATCGCTCTATCCGGCCCTTCACCGGCTGGAGGAGCAGGGTTGGATCGATTCCGAGTGGGGCGTTTCCGACAACAACCGGCGCGCCAAGTTCTACCGTCTCACCACGGCCGGACGGCGCCAGCTCGAGCGCGAGACGGAGAGCTGGCAGCAGTACGCCCAGGCGGTACGCTGGATCCTGCAATCCGCGTGAGGAGCCTTTGCCATGGCTACAGTACGCAAGATCGCCAACCGCGTAAACCTCGTCGCCGACCGCGATGCCTTCGAGAACGATCTCGACGACGAGATGCGTTTCCATCTCGAGATGCAGGCCGCGAAGAACGCCGAGCGCGGCATGAGCCCGGCGGAGGCGCGCGCCCTCGCCGAACGCGAGCTCGGGCCGATCGACCGCTTCAAGGACGAGGTGCGCGACGTGCGCGGCGTCACCTGGCTGGACGACGTCCGCCGCGACGTCCGCTTCGGCCTGCGCTCGCTGCGCCGCTCGCCCGCCTTCACCAGCGTGGCCGTGCTCTGCCTCGCGCTCGGCATCGGCGCCAACGCGGCCGTGTTCAGCGTCGTCAACGCCGTGCTGCTGCGGCCATTGCCCTACGTCGCGCCGGAGCGGCTGGTGCGCATCTATGAGACGTTCGGCGACCGCGGCCGGGGCTCCGTCTCGGTGCCCAACTTCCGCGATTGGCAGGAGGGCTCCACCGGCTTCGAGCGCCTCGCCGCCTGGCAGGAAGCGGGCCTCAACCTCGCCGCCGCCGGCGAGACGGAGCGCATCCAGGCCGTGGCGGCCACCCGGGAGCTCTTCGCCGTGCTCGGCGCCGTGCCGCTGCGCGGCCGCGTCTTCACCGCGAGCGACGTGCCCGGTGATCTGGCCGTGCTGAGCGAGCCGCTGTGGCGGACGCGCTTCGGCGCCGATCCCGCGCTGATCGGCCGCACGATCCGCCTCGACGACCGGCCTTACACGGTGATCGGCGTCATGCCCGCCTCCTTCGACTTTCCCGCCGGCGGCGGCACCGGCACGGACGTCTGGACCCTCTTCGCGCCGTCGGAACGGATGGCGAACGCGCGCGGCAGCCATTACCTGGGCGTCGTCGGACGCCTGCGGCGCGGCGTCTCGCGCGAGCAGGCCTCGGTGCAGCTCCGCGCCGTGGCCGCCCGCCTGGAGAAGGCGTATCCCGATCAGCAGGCGGGGCGCAGCGTCGCCCTCACGCCGCTGCGCGAGACGGTGGTGGCACGCTCGCGGCCGGCGCTGCTCATCCTGCTCGGCGCGGTGGCGCTGGTGCTGCTCATCGCCTGCGCCAACGTCGCCAACCTGCTGCTGGCGCGCGCCGCGGTGCGCCGGCGCGAGGTGGCGGTCCGCCTGTCGCTCGGCGCCAGCCGCTCCCGCCTGGTGCGCCAGTTCCTCGTCGAGAGCCTCGTGCTGGCGCTCGCCGGCGCGCTCCTCGGCGCGCTGCTCGCCTGGTGGGGCCTCGCCGTGCTCACACCGCTCGCCAAGAGCGCGCTGCCGATCGCGGGCGGCATCCCGCTCGACGGCCGCGTCTTCGCGTTCCTCCTCCTCGCCGCCGGGCTCTCCGGTCTCGCGTTCGGCATCGTGCCGGCGCTCCAGGCCGCCCGCGAAGACGTGCGCGACACCCTCGGCGACGCCGGCGCCAAGGCCACGTCGAGCGGCCGCCAGCGGCGCTTCCGCAACGCCCTCGTGGTGGCGGAGGTGGCGCTCTCGCTCGTCCTCCTCGTCGGCGCCGGCCTGCTGCTGCGCGGCTTCCTGCGCCTGCGCGGCACGGCGCCGGGGCTCGCCACCGAGAACGTGCTCACCGCTCATCTCGCCGTCTCGGACGAGCGGCTCCAGGGCTCGGCGGTCAAGATCTTCCAGCCGCTGCTCGCAGCCGTGCGGCACGTCCCCGGCGTGCGCGCGGCCGGCGTCATCTCCATGCTGCCGATCCAGAACGCCTGGACGAACGGCGGCTACAAGGTGGAAGGCCGGCCGGACCCGCCGCCGGGGCAGGAGCCGCTCGCCGAATACCGGGTGGCGAGCCCGCAGCTCTTCGCCGCGCTCGGCATCCCCGTGCTGCGCGGCCGCGACTTCCAGGAGACCGACGGCGGCCCAGGCTCACGATTGGTGATCGTCAACGAGGCGCTGGCGCGCCAGCAGTTCCCCGGCGAGAACCCGGTCGGCCGCCAACTGCGCATCGACGTCGACGCGCCACACACCATCATCGGCGTCGTCGGCAGCGTGCGGCAGGCGGGGCTCGACCGCGAGCCGCTGCCAGAGATCTATTTCCCCTACGTGCAGATCGGCGCCGAGGGCGGGCTCGGCGATGCGGTCCTCGTCGTCCGCACCTCCGTGCCGCCCGCCAGCCTCGCCGGCGCCGTGCGCAGGGCGGCGCGCGGCGTCGCTCCGGACGTGCCGGTCTTCCGGATGATGACGATGGAGGACGTGGTCGCCGAGTCGCTCGCCGGCCGCCGGCTCAACCTCTGGCTGCTCGCCATCTTCGCGGCGATCGCCCTCGTGCTCGCGGCGGCCGGACTGTACGGCGTGATCTCCTATCTCGTGGCGCAGCGGACACGCGAGCTCGGCGTGCGCATCGCGCTCGGCGCCCAGAAGCGGGACGTCATCGGGCTCGTCCTGCGCCAGGGCGCGGCGCTCACGGCGGCGGGCATCGCGCTCGGCCTGCTCGGCGCCCTCGGCGTGACGCGCGTGCTCGCGAGCCTGCTCTTCGGCGTCAGCGCCCGCGACCCTCTGACTTTCGTCTCGATCGCCGCGCTGCTCGCCACGGTGGCCCTCCTCGCCGCCTGGCTGCCGGCCCGGCGCGCCTCGCGGGTGGACCCCATGGTGGCCATCCGCAACGAGTGACGATTCGCCATCACCTCAGCGCTCCGGTCAACCAACGAGCGATGTTCAAAGCCAGTTGCCGGTTGTCGATCCCAGGCCAGTTCATCCCCCAGGGATGAGTCGTCGTCTTTCCATCCGGGCCGTCTTCGGTCATGAGCTGGGCGCTCAACATCCCGGCCTCGCCCATCACGACGACGCGGCCTCGCCCATGGCGAAAGGCGAGCCCCATACAACGCCCTCCCGCGGGAGCTCGTTCACGCGACGGTACGTGATAATCGAAGGCCGCCGGCCCTAATTCGAGGAAGCAGGCACCCTTCGGCGGACCCTGGAGCGACTGCCCGCCGAAGGCGACCACGCGCTGCACGCGCTCCGTCGCGTCTCGCCCATCGGTTATCGAGTGCGGCTTGAGGCGCCCGTTGGACCGGGTGAATTCGAGATTGGATTCCATGTAGCCTTCGAGGTGGTTCCCGGCGGTAGTGTCCACAGCCGTCGCGTTGCTCATCCGCACGCCGAACTGGTCCGCCAGGTTCTGCGCGGCCGCCCCCGTCGGCTGATGATCGGTGATCAAGAGGAGCGCGCCACCCTTCCGCACCCACTTCGAGACC
>DATBGJ010000665.1:0-2229 GCA_036558045.1 Thermoanaerobaculia bacterium | reverse complement strand
TAAGGCACCGAAACCTATGAGGTGATCTCAGTTCACATACCCCAACGCCCGCAAAGCCCGCTCGGTCTCGGGATCGCCCTCCTCCTCGTCCCCCATCGCACGCGCCTGCCGCATCCAGGCGACGAGGGCGCGGCGCAGCCGACGCACCTCCTCCGGCCTGGCGGCGGCGAGATTGCGCGCTTCCAGCGGATCGCTCGTCAGATCGTAGAGCTCGAAGCCGCCGGTGGCCGAGCGCACGGCGCGGGTGCGCCGGCCTCCCGAGTTGAAGACCAGCTTCCAGGTGGACTCCTGCACGCTGCTGTAGAGGTCGGGCCGCCGGCCGGCGCCCGAGAAGGCCTGACGAAAGGCGTCCTCCTGCTGCGGCTCGCCGTCCCGCAGGAGAGGCCAGAGGCTGTGGCCCTCCAGACCGGGGACGTCGCGGTCCGGCGCGATCAGCTCGCGCAGCGTCGGATAGAGATCCACCAGCTCCACCGGCCGGTCCACGCGGCGGCCCGCCGGCAGGCCGTTCATGACGAAGACGAGCGGCACGTGGGCCGTGGTGTTGTAAGGCAGCGGCCCGTGCTCGAACCAGGAGTTGTGCTCGCCGAGGCTCTCGCCGTGATCCGCGGCGATGATGACGAGGCTCTCCTCCAACAGGCCGAGCGCGCGCATCTCCTCCAGCAGCTTGTGGATGTATTGGTCGGCCACCAGCACGTTGGCGTCGTACTGGGCCACGTAGTACTTGAGATCCGTGCGCCCCGCGAGGGTGTACTCCTTGGCGACGCGCCGCGGCAGCGGCCGGTCTCCGGGGCCGCGGAAGACGGCGTCGCCGAGGAAGGGGTTCGGCTCATTCCCGGGCAGCATGTACGGCGCGTGCGGGTCCGAGTAGTGGATCCAGGCGAAGAGCCGGTCCGCGCCGGCGTGCTTGCGCAGCAGCGGCTCGGCGAGCGCGTTCACCCGCGGCGCGCTGGCGAGCGGCCGGAACGCCTTGGGATCGTCCGGGAACTCGCCGTTGCCCCAGGTCTGGGCGAAGTCGTCGAATCCGGCGTTCCAGCCGAACTTCGCGGCCAGCACCGCGTTCGAGATGACGGCGAACGTCTCGTAGCCGCTCTTCTGGAACAGCTCCGGCAGCGTCAGGTAGGTCTCCGGGATGCGCACCGCCGCCTTGTGGGTGAGGCCCGTGGTGTGCGGATAGAGGCCGGTGAACATGGACGCGAACGAGCTGCCCGTCTTCGGCCACTGGCAGATCGCCTGATCGAAGGTCACCCCGCCGGCCGCCAGCCGCTCCAGATCCGGCGTCGTGGCGCGCGGATAGCCGTAGAGGCTCATGTGGTCCGCGCGCAACGTGTCGACGGTGATCAGGAAGATCCGGCGTGGCGGATGGAGGCCCGGAACGGCCGATCGCGGGCCGGCCGTCTCCTTGCCCCGGCAGGCGGCGAAGGCGAGGAGGACGATGGCGGCCCAGAGGAATTTCACGAGCTTGGACGGCATGAATCGCATCTCCGGCAGACGGGAGATCCTACTACAGATGGACACTTGATATGGTAATCTGTCATAATGATTGCCATGAAGAGCCCTCGCCAGGTTGCTCTCGCCGCCTTGCTCCTCGCGGTCTCCCTCGCCACGCCCGCGGTTGGACAGGTAAAGCTGATTCACCTCGCCACGTCTCCCGACACTGAAGGCTCTTCAGGCACTACCCTCGAGCTCCGACGGCGGCGCCTTCGTCTGCTTCGCTCGCGCGGCATTCGGGCCGGACTTCAGTGTCTTCTGCCAGCGTTTCAGCGCCGACGGGCGGCGGCTGTGGGGCCTGGGAGGCGTCCAAGCCGCCACCTCCAACCGGATCATGCAGCCGCCCCTGGCCGTCGCGGATGGAAACGACGGCCTGCTCGTCTTCTGGCAGGACATCCGGCATCCCAGCAGAGGCGCCGGAACGGTCACCTTTCGCGGCCAACACCTCGGACCCGACGGCAGCCGCCTGTGGGGCGATGAAGGCCGGATCGTCTACATGCCGCGTCTGCCTAGAAACTTTGGCTCCCTCCCGCCCTTCGATCTGGTCTCCGACGGCAGCGGCGGCGCGATCCTCGCATTCGACGACTGGCCCGGCCCGCCGAGCCCGATCGACACGGAACGCATGGTGATCGTCCAGAGAGTGAGCGGCGACGGCGACAATCTCTGGGGCAGCGGCGGCCTCGTCGTGACCGCGGGAGCTCTGCTGGATTCCCTGATCGCCGGACATGACGGCGGCGCCTT
>DATBGJ010000664.1:0-4962 GCA_036558045.1 Thermoanaerobaculia bacterium | reverse complement strand
TCACCGGAGGGGGATTCAGATGCTGATGCTGCGCGTCCAGCTCGCCAGTGATCTGGGCAAGCTTCGCCGATCGGGCCGTCTCGAAATCAACATCGGCGGGCGCGGTGTCGTCGAGCCGCAGGCAGGCGCTTCGCATCCAGCGAAACTGGCCGTCCTGATGCTGGCGATGGAGGTGATAAATCGACGTCGCCTCCTCCCGAGGGTGAACGCCAGGAGCTTACACCGACTCGTGCGGGAGGAAGCTGATTGCCTTTCCCATTCCCATAGACTGGAAAGTTGCCACGTGAAAATCTGAGCCGTCTAACCTGCGCGGCAAAGGCAACGTTACCGCCCGCAGCTCAGCCACCCACGACGCGGTTACCACTACCAACATCACCAGCCTGAGCCCCGCGGACGCCGGCGCTCCCAGAATACCCCTTGACAGCCCCACATCGCCTCCCTACACTACCGACCACTCGGTAGAATTCTACCGAGCGGTCGGCATCTAGGAGGAGCCAACTTGGCGCGAGCGCCGGAGCTGGGATCGGACGTCCACCGCGAGCGGCACCGGGGGGTGCTGGAGACCGCGGCTCGCCTGATCTGCGAGAAGGGATACGAGGCGGCGTCGGTGCAAGACATCGCCGATGCGTGCGGGCTCACCAAGGCCGGCCTCTACTACTACATCCGCAGCAAGGAGGACCTGCTGCTGGAGATCCAGAACTACGGCATGGACATCTTCGAGGAGCGCGTCCTGCTGCCGGTCCTCAACGTCGCCGATCCCGTCGAGCGCCTTAAAGCCTGCATGGAGAAGAACATCCACCTGGTGACCGAGGGATGGAGCAAGGAGGTCACCATCATCCTCCACGAGCACGAGACGCTCACCGGCGCCGCCCGGGCACAGATCAACGCCCGCAAGAAGCGCTATGTCCACTTCCTCGAATCGTCCTTCGAGGAGGCGATGCGCGAGGGGCGCATCCGCAAGGTCGAGCCGCGGGTGGCCGCGTTCTCGTTCCTCGGCATGATCCTCTGGATCTACAAGTGGTATCGCCCGGAGGGGAAGATCAAGGCCGATCAGCTCGCGCGCGAGATGCAGGACCTCTTCTTCGGCGGCCTCGTGGTCGCGAAGGCGAAGAAGCCGGGAAAAAAGCCCGCCGTAGCGAAGGCGCGGGCGCGGAGCAAGGAGAAGGCAGCATGAGACCGAACCGCGAGGTGGGAATCGCCGGCTATGGCGCCTATGTGCCGCGCCTGCGGGTGCGCACGGAGGACATCTCGGATGTCTGGCGCCCGCGCGGCGCCGCGGCTCCGGCGGTGGCCGAGAAGTCGGTGCCCGGGCCGGACGAGGACGTGGTGACCATGGCCATCGAGGCGGCGCGCACGGCCCTCGATCGCGCGGGCACCGATCCGGATTCGATCGGCGCCGTCTGGGTGGGCACGGAGTCGAAGCCGTACGCCGTCAAGCCGTCGGCGACCATCGTGGCCGAGGCGCTGGGGATCACGCCGCACGTGGTGGCCGCGGACATGGAGTTCGCCTGCAAGGCCGGCAGCGAGGCCATGCAGGCCGCCGTGGCGTTCGTGGGCTCGGGCATGGTGGAGGCGGCGCTCGCCATCGGCATGGACACGGCGCAGTCGAAGCCGGGCGACGCGCTCGAATACACGGCCGGCTGCGGCGGCGCGGCCTATCTCTTCGGCGACGGCTCGGAGGCGCTCGCGGTGGTCGAGGCCTCGGTCTCGCACGTCACGGACACTCCGGACTTCTTTCGCCGCGAGACGGCCCACTACCCCGAGCACGGCAGCCGCTTCACCGGCGAGCCCTCGTACTTCCGCCACACGCTCGCGGCGTCGCGCAAGCTCCTCGCCGAGGTCGGGTTGGAGCCGAAGGACTTCGCGCACGCCGTGTTCCACCAGCCGGTGCCCAAGTTCGTGGAGCGGGCCGCCGCCGAGCTGGGGTTCACGCGCGAGCAGGTCCGCGTCGGCCTCGTGGCGCCGCGCATGGGCAACGCCTACGCCGGCTCGTCGCTGCTCGGCCTCGCCGCCGTGCTCGACGTGGCGAAGCCTGGCGAACGCATCTTCTTCTGCTCCTACGGCTCGGGCGCGGGGAGCGACGCCTTCTGCTTCCGCGTCACCGCGCGCATCGAGGAGCGCCGGCGCGGCCCGGCCGTCACCGACTATCTCGACCGCCGCCGTCTCGTCGACGGCTACGGCCAATACCTCCGGCTGCGGGGAAAGATTCGCAGATCATGAGAGACGCGTTCGATGTCTTCATCATTGGCGCCGGGCAGACCCCGGTCGGCGAGCACTGGGGATTGGGGCTGCGCGAGCTCGGGGCCGCGGCCATCCGCGCGGCGCTGGACGACGCCGGCGTCGAGACGGCCGACGCCGTGTTCGTCGGCAACATGCTGGGCGGCTGCGTCAACGGCCAGGAGAACCTCGGCGCGCTGCTCGCCGACGCCGCCGGCCTGCTCCCCGCCGAGGCGTGGAAGATCGAGGCAGCGTGCGCCTCGGGCGGCGCCGTGGTGCGCGCCGCAGCGTTGTCGGTCGCGGCGGGCATCCACGACGTGGCCGTAGCGGTGGCGGTCGAGAAGATGACGGACGCCGTCTCCGAGCAGATCACCGCCGGCCTCGCCACCGCCTCGGACAACGACTACGAGGCGAGCCACGGCTTCTCCTTCGTGGCCCTCTCGGCCCTCATGATGCGGCGCTACATGCACGAGACCGGCGCCGGCCGCGAGGACTTCGCGCCGTTCGCCGTCAACGCCCATAGGAACGCGGTGGCGAACCCCAACGCCATGTTCCGCGAGCCGATCTCCGCCGAGCAGTTCGCCCGCTCGCCTCTCGTGGCCTCGCCGATCGGCGTGCTCGACGCCGCGCCGGTGTGCGACGGCGCCGCGGCGGTGGTCCTCTGCTCGCGGGATTTCCTCAAGGCGCATCACCGGCCGGTGCGCATCGCCGCCGCCGCCGCCGCCACGGACACGATCGGCCTCGCCGGCCGCGCCGACATCCTCACCCTGGGCGCCGCCAAGCAGTCCGCCGAGAAGGCCTTCGCGGCGAGCGGCTTCGCGCCCACGGACATGGACTTCTTCGAGGCGCACGACGCCTTCACCATCATCACCGCCCTGTCGCTCGAAGCCTGCGGTTTCGCGCCGCGCGGCGACGCGCTCCGCCGGGCCGCCCACGGCTGTTTCTCGCCGGGCGGCTGCGTGCCGGTCTCCACCTTCGGCGGCCTGAAGGCGCGGGGGCACCCGGTGGGTGCGAGCGGCGCTTATCAGATCGTCGAAGCCGCCGCGCAGCTCCGCGGCGAGGCCGGTGCGAACCAGGTGCCGGGGGCGCGCGTGGCCCTTACGCAGTCGATCGGCGGACATGGATCGATCGCGGTGACGCATGTGTTGGAGGCTTAGAGAAACGTGCACCGGCATGCCCTTCGAAGCCTCACCTCTCGCCCGGCGCTTCCGCACCGGGCTATTGAGACGTCGCCCAAAGGGCGATGGGCCCCCTCGTCACTTCGGAGAAGTGACGTCTCGATAGCCCGGTGCGGAAGCGCCGGGCGAAGGACGCGATCTTTCTAGAGGTATGACACCATGGATCTCCCCCGCTATCACCGCCTGACCTCGGCCTATTACCGACTGGAAGGCCAGCGCTGCCAGAAATGCGGCGCCTTGCAGTTCCCGCCGCGCGGCGCGTGCGGCGAATGCAATGGCCAGACGCTCGAGACCTATCGCTTTTCGGGACGGGGCACCGTCTACTCCTTCGCCGAGGTGGCGCAGGCTCCCAAGGGCTTCTCCGCTCCCTACGTCGTCGCCTTGGTGGAGCTCGAGGAAGGCGTGCGCGTCACGGCGCAGCTCACCGACGTGGATGCGGACGAGGTCGAGATCGGCATGCCGGTCGAGATGGTGACGCGCCGGCTGCAGGAGAAGGGGCCGCACGGTTATCTTGTCTATGGCTACAAGTTCCGGCCGGTGCTGGAGCAGAGGCGGGCATCATGAAGCGCGCACGCTGGGTGGAGCTCGCCGAAGCCGTCGACACCATCTCGGACGGCGCTTCCGTGGCTCCTGGCGGCTTCATGCTCGGCCGGGCTCCCATGGCCCTGGTCTTCGAGCTGGTGCGCCAGGGCCGGCGGAGGCTGCACGTCGTCTCGCTGCCGAATCCTCTGCCCGCCGAGATCCTGGTGGCGGCGGGCGCGGCGAGCAAGGTGGAGTTCCTCTTCGCGGCCATCTCGCTCGACGGCAAGGTGCGTCCCATGCCATGTCTCAAACGCTCCATCGAGGCAGGAACTCTCGACTGGGCCGAACACGACGGCTACCGCGTGGTCCAACGCTTCCGCGCCGCGAGCATGGGGCTTCCCTTCCTGCCGGTTCCGGACGCCGACGCCTCGGCCCTCTCGCGGCTCGATCCGCTGCCGAGGGTCATCGATCCTTTTACCGGCGCGGCGGTGCCGGTCGAGCGCGCATTTCATCCTGACGTCGCCTTGATCCATGCCCGCGCCGCGGATGCGGACGGCAACCTGTGGATCGAGGACCCCACGACGGACCTCCTGCTCGCCGGCGCCGCCCGCCGGGTCGTCGCCACCGCCGAGGAACGCGTCGCGCGCGTGCCTCGCGCCACGATCCCCGGCTTCATGGTGGACATGATCGTCGAGGAGCCCATGGGCGCCTACCCCACCGGCTGCCTCGGCCTCTACCCCGCCGACGCGGCGCACCTCGCGCGCTATCTCGAACTGGCCGAGCAGGGACGCGAAGCCGAATACCTGGAAGGCGTCCTGCGCGCCGAGGAGGCGGCGTGAGCGCGCTCGGGACGATCACGCCAGCCGAGACCGTCGTATCCGCGATGGCGCGCGAGATCGCGGACGGCGCCGTGGTGGCGACGGGCGTGGCCTCGCCGCTCGCCATCCTGGCGATCGCGGTGGCCAAGGCCACGCACGCGCCGCGCCTGACCTATCTCGCCTGCGTCGGCGCCCTCGATCCAGAGATCCCGAAGCTGCACGCCTGC
>DATBGJ010000663.1:0-8017 GCA_036558045.1 Thermoanaerobaculia bacterium | reverse complement strand
GGCGACGTTTCATCAGCCCGGTGCGGAAGCGCCGGGCGTCCGCGCCACCCGGTACGCCCGGATCTTCTGCTGCAGGCCCTTCAACTGCAGCTCGCCGAGCGGCTCGGTCTGAATCGTGCCGTCCAGCAGGCGGTGGGTCTCGGGACCGAGCACGACGTCGTCCGGCTGGGCGACGAGGGCCTCCAGGCGCGCCGCCACGTTGACGGTGTTGCCGAGCACGGTGTAGTCCACGCGGCGCGAGCTGCCGATGTCCCCCACCACCACCGGCCCGCTGTTGACGCCGATGCGGACCTTGAAGCCGGGCAGGCCCTCGGCGGTCCGCCGCGCGTTCCAGGCGGCGAGCCCCTCCTGGATCTCGACCGCGGCGCGCACGGCCCGCAAGGCGTGGTCGGGCTGCGCCACGGGAGCGCCGAAGAAGGCCATGACGCAGTCGCCGATGAACTTGTCGAGCGTGCCGCCGGCGCGGAAGATCGCTTCCACCGCGAGGTCGAGGAACGCGTCGAGCGACTCGGCGACGCTCTCGGGCGGCGCGTTCTCGGCGAAGGCGGTGAACCCCACGAGATCGGCGAAGAGCACCGTGGCCTCGGCGCTGCGCAGGCCCTGCACGCCCTCGTCGCCGCGGCGCATCACCTCCTCGATGACGCTCGGCGAGTGATAGCGCTCGAGCCGCGTGCGCGCCAGCCTCTCGCGCTCGGCCGTGCGCGCGTAGCGGATGCGCTCGACGGCCACCGCCACGTAGTTGGCGAGCGTCGTGAGCACGTCGAGATCGCGCTCGCCGAACGCTCCCACCTGGAACGGCGAGTCCACCTGGATGACGCCCATGATGCGCTCGCCCGACCACAGCGGAGCGCACATGGCCGAACGGATCTGGTGCATGCGGATCGAGTCGCCGCCGGAGAGGCGCTGGTCGGCCTGGGCGTCGAAGGTGACGAGCGCCACCCGCTCGCGCATCACCGCCTGCAGCATGGTGCGCGAGACCGGCACCTCGCCGCCGGGACGGAATTGCACGCGGTTCCTGATCCGCGCCAGCTCGCAGACCAGCTCGCCCGAGTCGTCCGAGAGCAGGATGAAACCGCGGTCCACCGAAAAGGCCTCGAAGGCCATGTCGAGCACGTGCGAGAGCACGTCGTCCACCGACTCGGCGAGGGTGAGCATGCGCGCCAGGCGGGTGAGGAAGCCGAACATGCGGCGGACGTACTCCTCGTCGCCGCCTTCGGGAGAGGGGCGCGCCGACGCCTTGCCGGCGAGGCCGTAGTCCGCCGCGAAGGCGGAGAGCGGCCGGATGATGGTGGCGTTGCCGAAGCCCTCCTCCTTCTCCTCGGCAGGCGGCTCCGGCCGCACGGAGACCGGCTCTTCCGTATCGACGCGGATCTGGAACGACCCGACGCCCAGCAGGTCGCCCGGGCGCAGCGGCGCCTTCTCCACCGGCACGCCGTTGACCTGGACGCCGTTGGTGCTCTTGAGGTCGTGGACGGACCAGCCGTCGGGCTCGCGCAGGATCTCGGCGTGGTAGCGCGAGACGGAGCTGTCCGAGAGCACCACGTCGTTGTCGCTGCCGCGGCCGAGCCGCACCCGGCCGCCCGTCAGGGAGACGGCGCGATCCTCACCATTGACGACGAAACGCAACCGCAGCATGGGGTAAGCGGGATAATATCAGTCCTCTGAATCGGCCTCTCGCTCCGCCCCTCCTGCGACATGGGTCCTCCAACTCAGAAGTCCGCCGATCGCCTGCTCACCAACCTCTTCCTGCCCCTGCTGCTCGCCTGGAGCTTCGCCGTGCGCGCCTGGGTGGCCACGCCCGAGCTCACCTCGCAGCGGTTCTTCGACGAGCGCTTCGGGGTGGAAAACATCCGCATGCTGGTCGTCGAAGGCCAGATCCGGCCGGCCAGGGGGTACCACCCGAGCCTTTCCTACCTGCCCCAGGCGGCGCTGCTGGCGCTGAGCGACCGCCTCCACCGCGCCACCGGACGGGAAGTCTTCGACGTCTTTGGAAAGAAGGGCCTGACGCCGTCCGGCTATCTCCTCTGCCGGCTGCTGCAGGCCTGCTTCGGGACGCTCTCCCTCTACCTCACCTTTCTCATCGGCAGGCGGCTGTTCTCACCCGGCGTCGGCCTCGCCGGCGCCTTGCTGCTGTCGGTCGTGGACTGGCACATCCGTCAGTCGGTGATCTTCAAGCCGGACATCCTGCTGCTGATGACCTGTCTGCTCGCCTTCCTGTGGAGCCTGGATGCCGCCGAGCGGCCGGGGTGGCGCCGATACCTGCTGGCGGGGCTCGGCATCGGCATCGCCCTCTCCAGCAAATTCAACGCCGGACCCATCGCGATTCCCTTGTTCGTCGCCACCCTGATCGGCGGGCCCGAGCGGGACCGGCGGCGCTGGGCCTGGCTGGCCCTCGCCGCCGCCACCGCGGCCGCCGTGTTCGTGGTCCTCAATCCCTTCGCGGCGCTCGCTCCGGAGTTCTACATGCGGCAGTTCGGCGCCACGGTGAGGCATTACGCGAAAAAAGGAGCCGGACGCGGCGGCTCCCATGGCTCCCTTCCCTTGCACGCGGTGAAGACCCTGCTCTCCAACACGTTTCACGGTCCTGTCGTGGGGACCCTGGGTCTCGCAGGCGTCGCCGGCGCGGCGATCACGGCGGTGCGACGGCCGCGCAAAGACGATCCCGAGGCAAGGGCTCGATGGGCTGGAAGGGTGATGGCGCTCTCCTACATCTTCGGCTATGTCCTCCTCTACAGCCTCGCCACGACCTACCCCAGCCCGCACAACTGGCTGGTGCTGACGCCCTTCATCTCCCTCTTCGCCGCCTGGACGGTGGCCTGTCTCTGGCGGGTCCTGG
Organism: Thermoanaerobaculia bacterium; assembly: GCA_036558045.1. Taxonomy (GTDB): domain Bacteria; phylum Acidobacteriota; class Thermoanaerobaculia; order Multivoradales; family UBA5704; genus DATARR01. Next base: position 5,181 of record DATBGJ010000663.1, on the reverse strand, counting down.
CCGCGCGGTGGCGCCTGCTGGCGCGGCCCGGGATGATGGCCGTGGCCGCGACTCCCGCCGTCGCGGCGGTCGTGATCTCCGGCGGCTGGGCCGCCTATCTGCTCGCCGTGCCGCTGACCTGGCAGGAGGCCGAGCGTCACGTGGCGGAAAGTCTCAAACCCGTCGCCGGACGCCTCGTCTACTACGAGCGGAGCGAGCGGTGGCTCGCCTTCAAGAAGGGCCGGGGCAAGGCGTTGGGCCTGGCCGTGGCGCGCCTCGACCTCGTATCGCCGGCCGAGCTGGACCGGGCCGACGCCGAGCTGTTCCTGGAGGACCGCCTCTCGGGGGCCTCAGGCGACTTCTATCGGCGGCGAGCCGCGGCGGTGCCGCCTGACCAGAGAATCCACATCCATCCGGCGCTCTTCCGGCTGCGTGGACCGTCGCTGGTCGTGCTCACCCACCCCTGGCGGAAAGCCGGGAAGCCGATCGCCTTCGGCCTCGCGCTCTCCGGGAGAAAGCGCGGCCAACTGGCCGGCCGCCTGCCGGACCGTATCGCACCGGAGCAACTGGGCTCTCTGGAGATCGCGCTGCCGGAGGTGTTGAGGAGGAGCGGAATCGCCTCGGTGTTCCTCGGCGGCAGGCCGCTGGCGATGACCCGGATCGGCGGCTCCGTCGAAGTCGTCGCGACAGCCCGCTTCGACGCCGCCGAGGCGAAACGGCTGCTCGTGCTCCGCCTGCACGATCCCAGCCTGGCGGAAGCCGCGGAGATGCGGATCCTGTTGCACCGCTGGCAACGGTAACGACGATCTACGTCCTCACCACCTGCACCTCACCCGACACCAGCAGATCCGCCGCGGTCTCCAGCCGGAACCGGCCGCTCTCGAACAGCCGGCGGAACGCCGCCACGACCTGCGGGCAGAACTGGCTGCCGGCGCCGGCGAGGATCTCGGCGGCGGCGCGCTGCGGCGGCAGGCCGGCGCGGTAGGGACGGCTGGTGGTGATGGCGTCGTAGGTGTCCGCCACGGCGATGATGCGCGGCGCGAGCGGGATGTCGGAGTCCTGCAGGCCGTCCGGATACCCCTTGCCGTCCATCCGCTCGTGGTGGCTGCGCACGCCGCGCAGCACCCACGGGTTGGCGAGGTGGCTGACGATCGAGGCGCCGTCCGCGGCGTGCCGCCGCATGATCTCCGCCTCGTCCGGCTCGAGGGGCGAAGGCTTGCCGAGGATGCGGTCCGGCGTCGTGATCTTGCCGATGTCGTGCAGGGTGGCGGCGAGGCGCAGGTCGCGCAGCTCCTCGCGGCCGAGCCCCATCTCGGCGCCGAGCAGCAGCGAGTAGCCGACGACGCGGCGCACGTGGCCGCCGGTGTAGGGATCGCGCTTCTCCAGCGTCTCCGCGAGCGCCGTCACCATGTTGAGGAACTGCCGGCGCTGCGCCGCGTACAGGCGGGCGTTCTGCAACGTCGGCGCGAGGATGGCGGCGAACTGCCGCATCAGCCAGAGGTCGTCCGCCGTGAAGCGGTCGCGGTCCACCGGGTTCAGGAGCTGCAGGACGCCGATGACGGCGCCGCGGGCGAGCAGCGGCACGGCGAGGATCGCCCGCGTGTGGAAGTCTCCCGTGGGGTCGCCGTGCCAGCGCGGATCGGCGGCCACGTCGTTGACCGCCTCGGCCGCGCCGGAGGCGGCGACGCTGCCGACGATCCCCTCTCCCACCGGCACCCGCAGGCCGCGGATGGCCCCGGCCGCCTGCCCGCGCACGACGCGGAAGAAGAGCTCCCGCCGCTCCTCGTCGAGCTCCCAGATCGAGCTGGTCTCCGCCCGGCACACCTGCTCGGCGTGCTCCAGCGCGAGCTGCAGCACCCGCGAGAGATCGAGCGTGCCGGCGAGCTTGACGCCGATCTCGAGCAGCAGCTCGTACTCGGCGAGCCGGCGATCGGGTGCGAACGGCTCCGGGGCTTCAGCCTTGTCGGCGACCATCCGGCCTCCTGCGTGCAGATCGGTCAGGCGCTCAACTCTTCCAGCTCGTGCAGCAGCTCCACCACCGAGCGGTAGCGCCGCTCGGGATCCTTCTCCAGGCAGCGCAGGATGGCCGCCTCCAGCGCCGGCGGGATCTCGGGCCAGCGCGCGCTCGGCGGCGGCGGCGTTTCCCGCAGGTGCTTGACCATGACGTCCATGGCCGTGGGCCCCTCGAACGGCAGCACGCCGGTGAAGATCTCATAGAGCACGATGCCGCAGGAATAGAGGTCGGCGCGCGGATCGGCGTCCTTCCCCTGCAGGATCTCCGGCGGCAGGTACTGCGGCGTGCCCACCACGAAGCCGGCCTGGGTCTGCCCGGGAGCCATCCGTTCGATGGGCCGCGCGATGCCGAAGTCCATCAGCTTGGCGTTGCCGGTGGGCTCGAGGATGAGGTTCTCCGGCTTGATGTCGCGGTGGAGCACGCCCACCGCGTGGGCGGCCCCCAGGCCCGCGCAGAGCTGCTTCGCCAGGCGCAGGCCGGCCGAGTAAGGGAGCCGCTTCGTCTGGTCGAGCATGTAGCGCAGCGTCACGCCCCGCACGTACTCCATGGAGATGTAGGGCACGCCGTCGATCTCCCCGAAATCATAGGTGCGCAGCACGTTGGGATGGGTGATCTTGCGCGCCAGCTTGAGCTCGATCTTCAGGCGGTCGAGCTGGCTCGCGTCGCCCCACAGCTCGCGCTTCAGCATCTTCAGGGCGACCAGATCGTCGAGCTCGCGGTCGCGCGCCTTGTAGACGATCCCCATGCCGCCGGCGCCGAGCACGGAGAGGACCTCGAAGCGCTGGCCGAGCAGGGCGCCCGGCGAGATGCCGGAGAGCGTGGTGCGCTCCGCGGGCGCCACCGTGGCGCCCGACCCGCGCTCGCTGGTGAGGCGCGAGGCCATCACCGGGCTGACGACGAAGAGCGGCATCGGCGTAACGACGCCGCGCCGCGGAGCGAGGCGATAGCCGGCTTGCTCGAAGGCGTCCTTCAGCTCGTCGTGCACCTCGCGCGAGAGCAGCAGCTCGCCCGGCGTGGCCTCGCGCAGCAGACTCTCGAGCTGCTGCACGGGCAGACCCACGACGGCGCGCTCGGCGCGCTCGCCCCAGGTGACCGGACCGGTGATCGCCTTGCCGGCCGCCATCGCGGCCACCGGCTCGTCGCCGCCCCCCGTTTCGCCCGCCGCCTGCAGCACGCCGGCGGCCACCGAGAGCGCGCGGTATCCTCTTCCCTCTCCCTCGAAGCGGGCCAGCACGCGGTGGCCCGAGACCGCCTCGACCTGGCCGCGGCCGCGCGCCACGGCCGAGGTCAGGCGGTCGAGGTCCGAAGCCAGCCGCGCCAGCGTCTCGCCGGCGTCGCCGTTGGCGCCGGCGCGCGCGTACCGGCGCAGCTCGATGCCGAGCAGCAGCACCTCGCGGCTCTGTGCGTTCCCCAGCACGGCGCGCGCCTGCACCGGCTCCGGCAGGTTGCGCGACAGCTCGGTGACGTACTCCTCCATGTCGCGCTTCTCGCGCAGGTCGGCCAGCAGGTCGTGGAAGGAATGGGCGAGGCGGCCCACCTCGTCCGTGCGCTCGGAGTCGATCTGCTGGCTGTAATCGCCCTGCCGCGCGGACTCGGCGGCGGTGACCAGTTGCCGCACCGGGCGCATGGCGCGGCGGGCGAAGGCGAAGGCGAGGAACGGCGCGATGAGCACCGCCGCGAGGCCCGCCCCCAGCAGCACGTTCTGGATCTGCCGGTAGGCGGCGAGCTCGCGCTCCAGGGAAGCCAAGGTGACCGCCGCACCCACCGATTTACCCTGCGCGTCGAGAAGCGGCGCCTCCTGCACGAGCCAGGGCTCGCCGTCGAGCTCGAGCTCGGACTGCGACATCGCCCTGCCCGCCCGCATGGCCGCCCCCATCCCGGCGTCGCTCGCGGACATCATCGTCATCAGGTTGCGGGCCGTTCGCGCCGGCAGCGTCGTCGCCACGATCTGCGGCCCCTGGTCGCCGTTGGCCACGAACGCTACGTCGGCGCCGCTCACCCGGTTCACCTCCAGCGCCGAGACGTCGGTGATGGCGAACCCGGTCACCAGGAAGCCGTAGACGGTGAACTGCTGCTGCACCGGTACGGCGACCGCATAGTAGAGGCGCTTGCCTTCCCGCCAGACGCCGCTCGCCTCGAAGTCCGTGAGGGCCTTGGCGACCAGTGGACGCTTCGAAAGATCTTCGCCGACGGCGTTGGGGTGGTCGGTGCGCACAGCGACGCGGCCGTCCGGCTTCAGGAGGATCGCGAAGTCGAAGCCCAGCTCCTTCTGCCCGTCGGAGAGAGCGTCGAGCAGCGAAGCCGTCTGTCCCGTCTTCGTGGCCTCATCGAAATAGGCGACGAGATTTGGATTGGAGAGAAAGAGGCGGGAGATCAGCGTCAACCTCTCATAGCGCTCCTTCTCGTAGGTCGCCTGCACCGCGGCGCTGCTCCGCAGGGAGTCGGCCGCGGCCTCGCGCGCGATGCGCCGCAGCAGCACGTAGGTGACCGCGACCGCGCTGCCCACCAGCAGCGCGATGAGCAGCGAGGTGACCAGGAAGATCCGGGTCTCCAGCGACAGGCCGGAGCGGCGGCGGTCAGCGGTTGTTGTAGCGGTCACGTTGCGAGCGGAAGTAGGACTGTCCGAGTTTGTTGAGATGCGCCGGGATGAGCGGCCGCACGATCTCGACGCGGGCGAGCAGCGGACCCGGCGCCTTCTGCGGCAGCGTGACGTCGGCCGTCCAGGGGTCCGCCTGCTCGTGCCACACCGTCAGCTTCCCCGGCCCGCGCGGCAACCCGCCGAGGACGAACCCGCCGTCGGCGTCCGGCGAGGCGTGATAGGGCGTGTCCAGCACCAGGATGTAGGCGACCATGTCGTGGTGCACGTTACAGAAGACGCGCACCAGGCCCGGTTCCTCGAAGCGCTTCTCCTTGCCCGTTCCGCGCTTGTAGAGGCCGAGGTCGAACTGGTTGGGCGAGGAGACCGAGAAGACGTTGTGCAGGATGGGATCGGCGTTGGGAAAGCGCACCCGGCTGCCGCGCGGGATGACCAGCAGCCGCGGCTCGAAGGTCTTGCGCCGGGTGACCATCTCGAACGCGCTCTCGGCCGGCCGCACCGCCGGCGCGCCCGCGGGCTCGAAATACACCACCGCCGGTCGCACGTCGCTGCCGCGCGCCGGCCCCTGGCCGCCGCGGGCGAGGAGCTGAAC
>DATBGJ010000662.1:0-2944 GCA_036558045.1 Thermoanaerobaculia bacterium | reverse complement strand
GGCTCGGCGTGCGCCAGCTTCCTCATGATGTCCCCCTCGTTCGCACGGTAACCGTTACCGTAACGACAAAGGGAGAAGCAATATCGTTGCCAGGAGAAAAAGCTACGCCGACCGGCTGGTCTCGGTGCGCTCGCCCGAGAGGATCCGCCAGCCGATGACCTTCTCGTCGATCTCGCGCAGGCGGTTGGCGACGAGGCGGCAGAGGAGCTGCAGGAACTCCAGCGCCGCGTGGGCGTCCATGGCGAGGACCTCGCGCACCGTGCCCTGGTCGAGCGCCAGCACGGTCAGCGGGCCGCCGTGGGCGCGGGCGTCGGCCGAGCGCGGCTCACCATCGATGAGCGACATCTCGCCGAAGAAGTCGCCGCGCTGGAGGATGGCGAGCGCTTCCTCGCCGGCGCCGGAGATGTACTTCGAGATCATCACCCGCCCGTCGAGGACGACGTACATCTCCGCGCCCTCGTCCCCTTCCTGGAACAGCGACGCGCCGGCGGCGAAGCGCTTCTCGCGCGAGAAGGTGGCGAGCGTCATCAGCTCCCGCCGCGACAGCCCCTGCTCGCGGAACAGGCGGATCTTGTCCGAGGGCTCCACCTCCACGGCCGCCGTATCGGCGGGAGACCGCTGCTTGCGCAGGCGCAGGAAGTTCTCGGGCACCGACTCCGAGGAGAAGAAGGTCTGGAGCTGGTCGTTGGTGGCGCGCAGCTTGCGCGCGAGGCTGTGCCAGAGGGTCCAGTAGACCTGGACGCCGAGGTCCGGCGAGGCTTCGACCAGGCCGTCGAGCACCTGCGCGTCGAGGCGGAAGAGCTGGCTGGGCGCGGCGGCGAGGGCGTCGGAGCTGCGCTCCTGCCCGGTGATGAAGCCGGCCTCGCCGAAGACGTCGCCCGGCTCCAGCACGCCGAGGGCGAAGGTGCCGTAGGAGGTGGTGCGCTGGACGGTGACCTCGCCCCGTTCGAGCACGTAGAGGTCGCGCTCCTGCGTGCGGTGGCCGAAGACCAGGCTTCCCGCATCGTGGATCTCCTCGCGCACCGCCTGGGTGAGACGGAAGATCTGATCGTCGGAGAAATGGGCGAGCGGCCGCAGCCGCCGCAGGCGCGCGGCGAGCTCGAGCTGCCCGCCCGGCTCGCGGCCTTTCGGCAGCGGGGCGGTCAGCGGCAGGTGGGCCCCGGGGAGCCCGCCCTGCTCGAGGAAGCGCTCGCGGTGCCACTCCAGCCGTTCGAACGCCGTGTGCAGCAGCTCCTGGCGCTCGTGGAACACCCGTGACAGCTCGCGGTTGCCCCAGCCGAGGATCTGCTTCAGGGTCTGGATGCGGCGCCGCAGGCGGCGCCCGCCTTCCTCATCGCCGTCGTTGAGCAACAGGAAGGCGTGGACGGTGGCGTCGAGGGCGGCCTCGAACCGCTTGCACTCGTACTCGGCGCGGCCCAGGTTCTCGGCCGTCTCGCGGTCGAAGGGGTTGTAGCGCAGCGCGCGGCCGAACTCCTCGACGGCGCCGTCGAAGTCGCGCTGCCGGAAGAGCAGCCGGGCGTGCAGCTTGTGGTTGGAGGGGTTCGCCAGGTCCTTGGCGCGCGCCACGTCGATGCACTCGACGGCCCGCGCGTGCTCCCCCTTGTCGGCGTAGAGGTGCGCGAGACCCAGGAAATGGGCGGCGTCGATGGCGTTGCGCCGGAACCCCTCGCGGAGGACGTCGCGCAGGCTGCGCGAGGAGGTGCCGCGGTGCTGTTGCTGCAGCTTGCGGACCTCGGCGAGGCCCAGCTTGACGCTCAGGTTCTTCGGCTCCAGACGGAGCGCCAGGAGGAGAAGCTCCGCCGCCTCGTCATAGCGTCCGCTTGCGGAGAAGCGCCGGGCGAGATCCGTCAGCTCCTGGATCTCCCCGCCTGCGGGACTCTGCGCATTGCTCATCGCCGCTCCATCCTTTTGAAGCAAGGTCGATGAGTCTAGCACGGCCCCCTGCGGAGCTGGCACTTGAAAACAGCCCCTTCTATTATGTAGATTCAACTATATTTCCGCCGCCGAGAGGTCTTACGGAATGCTCTTGAGCCCCGGGCTGAATCAGGGGATCGAAAATTGCCGGAGGGGAGACTGGGACGAGGGGCTCCGCCCCCGCCGTCCGCCCTTCGCTGTAAGGGAGAGGTCGGCCCTGGTGCCGTCCCCGAAAACGGCTATCCCCCTCGCCCGCGTGGACGAGGGGGAAAACCGCGGAGAAGCGCTTACGTCCGCGGACCTTACGGCGCGCCGGCCGTCGGCGCGCCGCCCCGCAGATCGTCGAACACGATGCCGAGGTTCTCGGCGCCGCTGTCGCGGCACACGTCCATGAAGTCCGCCACCTTGTCGTACGTCAGCTCGCCGTCGGCGGCGAAGAACACCACCTTGCTCTGCCGGCCGGTCAGCGCCTGCTGCAGCCTGCCGCCGAAGTCGGCGAACGGGATCTTCGCCTGGTTGATGAAGGTCTGCCCCTCGGCGTCCATGCGCACGATGATCTGGTCTTCCTGCACCGGCGGCGGCGCCAAGGTCTGGATCTTCGGCGGTACCTGCACCGGGTAGCCCATCTGCAGCAGGGGCACCGAGATCATGAAGATGATCAGCAGCACCAGGATCACGTCGACCATCGGCGTGATGTTGATGTCGCTCTTGTAGCTACCGGAGGCGCCACTTACGTTCATTCCCATGGCGTTTGACTCCTCGCGAAAGGGGCGCTAGGCGCCGCCCGTCTTTTCCTTGTCGACGACGAGGCCGACGCGGCTGAAACCGGCCTCGTTGATCAACCGCATGACGTTGCGCACGTCCTTGTACTTGAGCCGCCGGTCCGCCTTGATCATCACCTCTTTGTCGGGCGTATCGGAGTGGACCTGCTCGAACTGCGCCTTGAGGTTGTCCTTGGGCACCCAGTTCTGGCCCATGAAGACGTTGCCGTCGGACTTGATGGCCACCGCGAGCTGCTTCTGGTTCTCCG
>DATBGJ010000661.1:0-1980 GCA_036558045.1 Thermoanaerobaculia bacterium | reverse complement strand
CCTCGCAGCCGTAGCGAGGGATGATCTCCTTCCCGCGCGCCGGATCGCCGCCGGTCATCGCGGCGGCTCTCTGCTCGATGGTCTTCCCGCAACCGCAGAAAAAGACGAACGCGAGCACCAAGCCGATTCCGCGGGCCATCGCTCCCAGCCGCGATCCGGCTACGAGTCCGTGGTGCAGACGTTCTGGTAGTAGATCGTCCATCCCGGCGGTACGGAGCAGGGATTCGGGAACTGGCGGCATTCGCCGGTGACCTGATTGATGGCCCAGACGACAACATCGATGCAGTTGCTGGCTGAAAGCCCCCTCCCCCCGAGACCGAACGCGCTGATGAGAACCAAGGCCAATCCGAAGAGGCGAATCTTGAGCTTGGACATCTCTACCTCCTTGCACTAGATATGCATGAACCATAATAAAAGCAAAAACATGCACAGTCAAGGCGGTCAGGGCCGGCAGGGGGAGCCCTTCTCGTAGGCTGACAAGGCGCGGGAGAGGTCCAAGACTTTCGCGTCGAACCCCTCGCGCCGGGCTTGCTCGATCGCCGTCCGCTGCCAGACGGCGGCATCGGCGCAGTGTCCAAGCTCGGCCAGCGCCAGGGCCACCGTCTCGGCGTGAGCGGTCGCCGGCGAGGCGTTCCACACGGCGAGGGCCAGATCGCGGGCGCGGGCGCCGTCGCGTACCGAGAGGTCGGGGCAGGCGGCGAGGAGACGCGCCAGGGCGTGGCTCAGCAGGCCGCTCGCCGGCATCTGGCGCAGCCCGTCCTCCAGCTTGCGGCGCGCCTCGGCATAACGCTGCAGGCGCACCAGCGTCTCGGCTTCTCCCAGGCGCGCCGTCTCGTCCGCCGGCGCGAGCTCGATGGCGCGGGCGTACTCGGGCAAGGCCTCCGCCAGACGTCCGCCGTCGCGCAGCAGGCGGGCGTGGAGACGCCACGCCTCGGCGTCCTGGGGCCAGGCCGCCACCGCGGCCTCGGCGTGCTTCAGGGCCTCCTCCCGCGCCGGGCCGTCCGCCAGCAGGGTGGCGAGATTGAAGTGCGCCGTGCCGTTCGCCGGCTCCTCCTTCAACGCCTCCCGGAACTGCTCGACGGCGCCCTCGCGATCTCCCGAAAGCGCGAGCATGGAGCCGAGGTTGACCCGCGCCTCGACGCTCTTCGGCTGCGCCGCGAGCGCCTTGCGGAACTCCTGCTCCGCGTCCGCGGTGCGGCCGGCGCGGGCGGCCACCCGGCCGCGCATCAAGGCGATCCGCTCCCCCACGCGCAGGTCCGTGACGGCGTCCAGCAGCGGATCGGGCGGCTTCAACCCGACCTGGCCCGCCTGCTTGAGGTGCTCCTCGGCCTGCGCGCGGTCGCCGAGGCCGCGATAAGCCAGCGCCAGCGGGTGATGGAGACGGTTCGCCTCCGGCGCCGCGGCGAGGGCGGCTTCGAGATGCTCCACGGCGGCTTTGAAATCGCGGCGGGCCAGCGCGGCCTGGCCGAGCAAGGAATGAGCGGCGGCGGCCGTCGGAGGATTCGCCAGGGCCTGGCTCAAGGCGGTCGCCGCGTCGTCCAGGCGACCCTGGAGGAGACGGATCTCTCCGATGTGCACGGCGGCGACCGTCATGCCGCGGGCGAGCGCCCTGGCGAAGGACGCCGCGGCATCGTCGAGCTGTCCAGAGGCCTGCAGGGCCGCCCCGAGCAGGTAAGGCCACCGGACCTCCCCCGGGTCGAGCGCCGCGGCGTTGCGGAAACAGTCCGCCGCCGCGTCGTTGAAGCCATAGGCGAGGTAGGCCTGGCCGAGATCGCCGTAGGCGCGCGCCAAGCCCAGAGGATCGGACGCGGAGCCCGCCGTCTGCGCGGCGAGCAACCCCTGCATCTCGCCGATCTGCGCCGCCACCGCGCTCTCGAGGCCGGAGAGGTCGGGAGTGCGCACCGGGATCGCCTCGGTCGCGGCCAGCGCCGGCATCGCGGCAATCAGAAAAATCGACGCGAACAGCCTCATCGCGGTTCT
>DATBGJ010000660.1:0-1556 GCA_036558045.1 Thermoanaerobaculia bacterium | reverse complement strand
GTTCCTGTTCGTTTTCCGCGATCCTTTCGTGGCTGGGCTCGGGGACCGTGCGGTGCCTGCGAATCCGCCGCGGCGGAGACGCCTTCGCGACCGGAGCACTCTCGGACGCGATCCGTTCGGCGGACGGCGGCTCGACCGGAGCTGGTGGAACAGCCGACGCGGGCGCCGCCGCTCGCACGGGCTCGTACGAAGGAACCGGCGGCTGATCCCGCTGCCGCCAGAGAGCCAGCGCCAGGATGGCGACGAGGACCGCCATCGCCGCGCCGGCCGGCACGGGAGACATCGCGAAGCGCCGCCGCGGCTCCGGGATCGCCGTCAGCACGGTCCGCCGCATGGTGCGGATCTCCTCGAGGGTCAGGCCGGTCTCGCCGTCCGCGGCATCCGCCTCGCAGAGCATCCGTCGCAGCCGTTCATCTCGGGTCTCGTCGTTCATCTCCCAACCTCCTCGGCCGTCCCCGCGAGCAGGAGGCTCGCCAGCTCGCGGCGGGCGGCCAGCAGGTGCCAGCGCACGGTGACCTCGGCGATTCCCAGCAGCCGGGCCACTTCGCGCGCGGGCATGCCCTCGATCTCATGCAGCACGATGGCCGCCCGCCGGCGCGGCGAGAGCCGGCCCAGGGCGGCCTGCACCGTGGCGCGCGCCACCGCCGCGCTCTCCGGGTGCGCCGTCTCCTCCTGCCGCCGCAATACCTGGTGGACGCGCGTGCGCACGCCGGTGCGGCGGTGGCGGTCGCGGCAGAGATTGACCAGGACGCGCACCAGCCAGGCCTCGCCCGGGCCTTCGCCGGGCGGCACCGAGCCCGGCCGTCGCGCCGCCCGCAGGAACGTCTCCTGCACCAGATCGCGCGCCTCCTCGCGGTCCGCCGAGAGCCGGCGGGCCAGCCGGAAGAGGCGTTCGTGATGGGCGTCGAAGAGCCGGGCCAGGCGGTCCGTCGCGGTCTGGCTCTGGCGTTGGTCCAAGATGGCGCTCGTCGTCAGCGGTGGATTCACAACCGTGTAGACGCGCGAGGCCGGAAAAGTGTTGGGGTTACGGCAGGCAAACCCCGTTCGAGGGCCCGAGCACCGCGCGGATGAAGTCGCAGGTGGCGTCGAAGATCTGGACCACCGGCGCCGGACAGCTCTTGAAGTCCCCGCCCACGGGGATCGTTCTCAGCCGCCCTTGGGCGCCGTACCAGGTCAGCGCATAGCCGGTGATGAAGTCAGGGACGGGGCTGCCGCAGTTGCCGCGCTGCTGGCCGACTCTCGCCGCCGTCAGCGCCTGGTTCAAAGTCATCAGCTCCTGCAGCGAGGCCACACCGCGCTCCACCCGGCGGGTGTCGGTATCCTGCGTGAAGGCGAGGAAGGTCGGCCCGCCGCGGTAGATGAACACGTCGGCTTCGATGGGCTCGCCGGCAAAGTCGGAGCCGAAGACGTGGAGCTGGAGCAGCGGGTGCATGTCGTGCTTCGTGACGTCGACCTCCTGCTGTGCCCGCGCCGCCGGCGCACCAAGGATGAGGCTCATCACAATCAGACGCATCGTCAGCTTCATGGGATTCCTCCGGCGAGAGAAAGGGAGGCGG
>DATBGJ010000659.1:0-4928 GCA_036558045.1 Thermoanaerobaculia bacterium | reverse complement strand
GCTCCCCGCCATAGCTCACCGCGCCGTCCAGGCCGAGCCTCTCGCCCAGCGCCTCGGGAGCCAATTGGATTCCCAACGTCGGCCGCCGGATGCGGCCGTAGGCGATGAGGTCGCGCACCACCGCCGAGACCGAGTCCGCGGGTATGGCGAAGCCGATGCCCGCGTAGGCCCCCGAGGGGCTGTAGATGGCCGTGTTGACGCCGATGAGGCGGCCGGAGCTGTCGAGCAGCGGGCCGCCCGAGTTGCCCGGATTGATCGCCGCGTCGGTCTGGATCATGTCGCGGATCGGGTTGCCGGCGAGCGACTGGATCTCCCGGCCCAGGGCAGAGACCACGCCGGTGGTGAGCGTCTGGTCGAGGCCGAACGGATCGCCGATGGCGAAGACGCTCTGCCCCACCCGCAGGCCCGTGGAGCGGCCGATCGGCAAGGCGGTGAGGCGGTTGGCGGGGGCCTCGATCTTGAGCACGGCGATGTCCTTCTCGGCGGCGCCCCCCACGAGCTTCGCGTCCCAGTCCGAGTGGTCGGCGAGGGTCACCCGCCAGGCGTCCGAGTTGGCCACGACGTGGTAGTTGGTGACCACGTGCCCCTGGAGGTCCCAGATGAAGCCGGAGCCGGTGCCCTGGGGGATCTGGGTGGTGTTGAGGGAGAAGAAGTCCTGCCGGTTGGCGAGCGAGGTGATGTACACGGTGGCCGGCGAGGCGTGCTCGAAGAGGGCGATGGTGGCCCTCTCATCCTGCTGCAGCTCCGGCCGCGGCTGCGGCGGCACGACGCCGCCGGCCGGAGGCTGCTGCGCCGCCGCCGGAGCCGCCGTGGCCTCGGCCGTGAGCGAAGCGTCGCGGTCCGCGGGGGAGCAGGCGGCGAGGAAGAGGAGAAAGAGAACAAGCAGCAGAAGGATGAAGGAATGGGATCGGTTCATGGGGGATCTCCGCAGTTGGGGCGATGCACGACGTGTGCCGCGGGGGGCGAGCCTCAGAGGGGCGGAGACAGCTCGGGGGCGTGCCCTTCAACTGCCGCCGCCCCTTCAGGGCTCCAGCGCTGGTACTCGCCGCCCTGCGATATAGTCCGCCCCCTAAAACCTGTAACCGTTTCCAGATGTCGATGACCGAACCGTCCGACGGCACCTTTCAGCAGCTCCGCGAGCTGGCCGAGAACCTCTGGTGGTCCTGGCAGCCGGACATCCGCGCCATCTTCCGGGAGCTGGCTCCGGAGACCTGGCGCGCCGTCTATCACAATCCCGTCGCCCTGCTGCAGCGCGTGGCACCCGAGGAGATCTACCGCCGGGTGCAGGACCTGGAGATCCAGACCCGCATCAACCAGGCGCACCGGCGGCTGCGCAGCTATCTCGCCGGCGGCGAGAGCTGGGGCCTCGTCAACGCCGGACCGCTCCTCGCCCGGCCGGTGGCGTACTTCTCCGCCGAGTTCGGCCTCCATCAGTCGCTGCCCATCTACTCGGGCGGCCTGGGCGTGCTCGCCGGCGATCACCTGAAGAGCATGAGCGACCTGGGAGCGCCGGTGGTGGGCGTCGGCCTCCTCTATCACCAGGGCTACGTCCACCAGTGGATCGACGAGGACGGCATGCAGCAGGACCTCTACGAGCCGATCGCCACCGCCGAGCTGCCGGTGCAGCCGGTGCTGGTGGCGGATACCGAGCAGGCGCGGTTCAGCGTCGAGCTGCCCGGACGCGAGGTCTTCCTGCGGCTCTGGCGGGTGCGCGCGGGGCGCAGCGACCTGTTGCTGCTCGACGCCCGCGACGACGCCAACTCGGCCGAGGACCACGAGCTGACGGCGCGCCTCTACGGCGGCGATCAGAAGATGCGCATCCAGCAGGAGATCCTGCTCGGCGTGGGCGGCCACCGCGCCCTCGGCGTGGTGGGGATCCACCCCTGCGCGCTCCATCTCAACGAGGGGCACTCGGCGTTCGCCCTGCTCGAGCGCGGCCGCGAGCTCGTCGAGCGGCAGGGGCTGAACGCCGCGGCGGCCCTGCGCGAGGTGGCGGCGATGAGCGTCTTCACCACCCACACGCCGGTCGAGGCGGGGCACGACCGCTTTCCCGTCGAGCTCGCCGGCCCGCACCTGGAGGCCCTCGCGAACGGCCTCGGCCTGCCGCTCGCGGAGGTGCTCGCCCTCGGCTCCGAGCGGCTGGAAGATCCCGCGGCGCCGTTCTGCCCCACGGTGCTGGCGTTGCGGCTCACCCGCCGCGCCAACGCCGTCTCGGCCCTGCACGGCCGCGTGTCGCGCAAGATGTGGCAGCCGCTCTACCCCGGCAAGAGCGAGGAGGAGGTGCCCGTCGGCCACGTCACCAACGGCGTCCACGTGCGCACCTGGCTCGCCGCCGACATGCACGACCTGCTCGTCCGCCACCTGGGCCCGCTGTGGCTCGACCGCCTCTCCCTGCCCGACCTGTGGACCCAGATCGAGAAGATCCCCGACGCCGAGCTGTGGGAGGTCCACCAGGTGCTCAAGGCGAAGCTGATCGACTTCGCCCGCGGGCGCCTGGCCGACCGCCGCCGGCGGCTCGGCCTGCCCGACCCGGAACGCGAGCCGCTCGACCCCGCGGCGCTCACCCTCGGTTTCGCCCGCCGTTTCGCCACCTACAAGCGGGCCGACCTGCTCTTCCGGAAACCCGAGCATCTCGACCGCCTCGCCGAACGGGTGGGCGACGCCGAGCGCCCGCTGCAGATCGTCTACGCCGGCAAGGCCCACCCGCGCGACGCCGGCGGCAAGGCCCTGGCGCAGAAGGTGGCCAACCTGGAGAAGGACCCGCGCTTCGCCGGCCGCATCGTCTTCGTCGAGGACTACTCGATGCACGTCGGCCGGCAGCTCGTGCAGGGGGTGGACGCCTGGCTCAACACGCCGCGCCGGCCGCTGGAGGCCTGCGGCACCAGCGGCCAGAAGTGCATCCTCAACGGCGTCCTCAACTGCTCCATCCTCGACGGCTGGTGGGCCGAGGCCTACGACGGCGGCAACGGCTTCGCCGTCGGCAACGGCGAGAGCCACGCCGACCCGGAAGTGCAGGACGAGCGCGACTCCCTGGCCCTCTTCGACACCCTGGAGCGGCAGGTGATCCCGCTGTACTACGAACGCGACGCCCAGGGCATCCCCCGCGGCTGGATCGGCCGCGTCAAGAAGGCCATCCGCACCCTCGCCTGGCGCTACAACGCCGACCGCATGGTGATGGACTACGTCAGGTCGTGTTACCTGCCGGCGGCGGGCGGGGAGACGTGCAGGATGTAGAACGCGTTTTCAGGTTCCTTGCAAGATCGGACGGTCCTGCCCGAGCTGCCGACCACCCTTCAGGCCTCCGGCTTTTCCCGCGCCCCATCCGCCTTGGCCGCCAAAATAAAGTCGTTCTCGGAGAGCCCGCCCACCGAGTGGGTCCACAGCGTCACCTTCACCTTGCCCCACGTCAGGAAGATGTCCGGATGGTGCCCTTCCTGCTCGGCGATCTCGCCGAGGCGGTTGACGAAGTCGAGGGCTTCGCGGAAGTCCTTGAAGCGGTACTCCTTCTCCAGGTGGTGCTCGTTGGGCATCATCCAGCCGCTCGGCAACTGGCCGTAGAGCTCCCGCAGGGCCTCCCCCTTCAGCGCCGACTCTCCGGCCTCGCACGGCTTGCAGTGCTTCTGCGCCAGCTCGCTCATGCTTTCTTCCTCCTCTCCACCGCCTCTATATCGCCCTCGCCTCGGGACTGCAACCCCTGTGCCGCCAAGGAGTGGCACGGGGCTTGCCTCGGCAGACCGGCGAAGCGGCGGGTGGGCGTAGCGGCGAGCCTGCATGCCGCCGCAGACATCGCGCCGAGGAGCGGACCATGCAACCACGAGCTCTCTTCCAGCGTCCCCGGCACCGATTCCCGGAGATGGGCCCGGCCCGCCGGCGGCTGGTCATCGCCGGGCTCGTCGCTTCGCTCCTGCTGTTCCTCGGCGGCTTCGCCGTTTCCGCCTCCCTGTGGCACCTCTCGCGGCGGTTCCCGGAAGCGCCTTTCGCGCAGCCCTCCCGCCTCTACGGCGCCGCCACGCAGCTCGCTCCCGGAATCGCCTTCTCCGCGGACGACATGGTGGCGGAGCTGAAGGAATCCGGCTATCGCGAGGCGCCCGCTTCGGCGGCGATGCCGCGCGGCGCCTTCCATCGCGACGGCGACCGCGTGCTCGTCCACCTGCGCCGCTTCGCCACGCCGGACGGCCCGGCGGGCGGCGCGCCGGTGGAAGCGGTGTTCAGGGGCTCCCGCGTCGCGCGCCTCTACGTGGCCGGCCAGCAGGCGGCGAGCGTGGACCTCGAGCCGCCGCTCCTCGCCTCGTTCTACGACGAGACCGTGGAGGAGCGCCGGCCGGTGCTGCTCGACGAGCTGCCGGACCTGACGGTCAAGGCCGTGCTGGCGGCCGAGGACGACGGCTTCTTCCGGCATCCCGGCGTCTCGCCCTCAGGCATCGCCCGCGCGTTGTGGACGAACCTGCGCGGCGGCGAGCTGCAGCAGGGCGGCAGCACGATCACCCAGCAACTGGTGAAGAACGTCTACCTCTCCAGCCGGCGCACGCTGAGGCGCAAGGCCAAGGAGGCGGTGATCGCCGTCATGGTGGAGGCGCGCCACGGCAAGAAGGCCATCCTGGAGGCCTACCTCAACGAGATCTATCTCGGCCGCAGCGGACCGGCGAACCTGATCGGCCTCGGCGCCGCCGCGCGCGCCTACTTCGGCAAGGACGCCGGCGAGCTCGGCCTGGAGGAAGCGGCCACCCTGGCGGGCATGATCCAGGCCCCCGGCGAGTACTCACCCGTCGAGCATCCGGAGAAGGCCGTCGAGCGCCGCAACCGGGTGCTGAAGCGCATGGCGGAGCTCGGCTGGATCTCCCGGGAGCGCCTGCGCTGGTCCGTGCAGCAGCCGCTGCGGGTCGATCCGCAGAAGGTCGAGGCGAGGCCCGTCGCGCCCTACTTCGCCG
>DATBGJ010000658.1:0-8098 GCA_036558045.1 Thermoanaerobaculia bacterium | reverse complement strand
ATCAGGCCGACCTCGCCGCGGGGCACCATGCCTACCGCCACGGAGAGCCGGTCGAGCCGCCTCTCCAGCACGCCCGCGGCGCAGATCATCTTGCCCAGGATGGCGGCGAGGGAGAGCAGAGCCGCGAACCCCAGGACCTCGAAGCGGCCGAACGCCGAGAGGTCCACCCGCACGCCCATGATGACGAAGAAGATCGGCACTAGAAAACCGGCGATGGGGTGGATCAGCTCCTCGATCGAGTGCTTGGTCTTCTCGCCCAGGTCGCGGTAGCGGACACCGTCGAGGATCAGCCCGGTGGCGAAGGCGCCGACGATGGTGGCGAGGCCGATGCGGTCCGCCAGGTAAGCGAGAAGAAAACACGCGGCCAGCGAGAGGGCGAGGAGCATCCCCTGGATCTTGAAGAAGCCGGCAAGCCGGAAGACGTGGCGGGAAAGCCAGCCGCCGATGAGAAGCGCGCCGACGAGAAAGCCGAGCGCCTTCCCGATGATCGCCAGGGTGGCCAGCGTGTCGAGGCTGCCGCCGGTGTTGGCGGCGCTGACCGTACCCACCACTACCGAAAGGATCACCAGCCCGAGCACGTCGTCGATCACCGCTGCGCCCAGGATGATCTTCGACTCCCGGGCAGACAGCTTGCCGAGGTCGGCCAGCACGCGGGCCGTGATGCCGACGCTGGTGGCGCAGAGGGTTGCGCCGATGAACACGTGGGCCAGCGTCTCCTCCTGCGGCAGCATCCAGGCCGAAACCCCCCAGCCGAGAAAGAAGGGGACGATGACTCCGAGGACGGCCACCAACAGGCTCGACCCTCCCACCGAGAGCATCTCCTTGACATTCGACTCCAGGCCCACCTGAAACAGCAGCAGGATGACGCCGAGCTGTGCGAGGATCTCCAGGCCCTGCGCCGTGCGCAGGAAATCCAGCCCGCCGAAGCCCAGGAGGCCCAGATTCCCGAGCGCCATGCCGAAGACCAACTCGCCGAGCACCGCCGGCTGGCCGACGCGCTCGAAGAGCTCCCCGCCCAGCTTGGCCGCCGCCAGGACGATCACCAGCCCGAGGAGGACCGGCACGACCGGTCCGCCGTGCCCGGCGGCATCAGCTCCGGCTGGTGCTGCCGTTGCCGCGGCGAGCGCCGCGGCCAAGCCGAACGCGATCATGACGAAGATGATTCTAGCTGACGCCGCCATGTTCCGATGGGATATCGCGCAGAAGCTGCGATCTCTCCTTGCGGATCTTCTCCTCGAGGGCTTCCAGCTTGCGCCAGCGCTCTGGAGAATCCTCTTCCTCGAGGGTTCTGGTAACCTCCTTCACCAGCTTTGACAGCTTTTCCAAGCCCGACTCGCTTCGGGTCACGGGTGTTCCTCTTGAGACCGCGGCGTAGGAACGGTGGAGGCACAGGCCCCCATGAGGAAGACGCCAAGAAGGGAGGCGAGACAAGGAGCTGACACGTCACGATTCGACATTAGACCAATCCCTTGTTGCGGGCGTGGAACGCCAGCTCGCCACGGCCGCTGACTTCGAGCTTCTCGTAGATGTTGTGGAGGTGGATCTTGACGGTCCCTTCGCTGATCTGGAGCTGCTCGGCGATGGCGCGGTTGCGCAAGCCGCGGGCGATCATGCGGACGATCTCCAGCTCACGCGGCGTCAGCAGCGGCTCGGCCTGGCGGCTCTCCTCCTCGCGCCGCAGCAGCTTCTCGAGGGCCCGGTTGGCGGAGGTCTTGTCGACCCAACGGCCGCCGGTGTGGACCTCGCGCACGGCGTCGACCAGCAGGCGGGGCGCCGTCTCCTTGAGCACGATGCCGCCCACGCCGAGCTGCAGGGCCTCGAGGAGCTGGGGCTCTTCGAGGTCGGCGGTGAGCACGACCACTCGCGTCGGCAGATCTTCCCGCTGGAGGGTCCGCAGCACCTGCAGGCCGTCGCAACGGGGCATGCGGATATCCAGGATCAGGATGTCGGGCCGATAGAGGCGCAGGGCTTTCAAGGTCTCCTCGCCGTCGCGGCAGCGGGCCATCACGGTGAAGTCCCGCGACAAGCGAAAGAGCTGCTCCAGACCGTCGAGCACGATCGGATGGTCATCCGCGAGGACGAGCTGGATGGGCATCTCAGGCCGCTGCCTCGTTGAAAGGGATGCTGATGTCGAGCCGGGCGCCGGAAGGATTGGACTCGATGGCGAGCGTGCCGTGCAGCGAGGAGACTCTTTCCAGCAGCGTGCGCGGCCCGAGGTTGCCGGCGCTCAGCTCGGCGTGCGAGTACCGGCCGCGGAAGGGAAAGCCCCGGCCGTTGTCCGCGATGACGATCGAAAGAGAATCTTCTGCGCCGCGGGCGATCTGGACGCGCACGGCCGAAGCTTCGCCGTGCCGGGCGGCGTTGACCAGCGCCTCGCGCACCACGAGGTAGAGATCGCGCGCCATCGGCTCCGGGATCGGGCCTTCGAGCGCCTGCGCCCGCAGCTCCGCCCGCAGCCCCCATTCCAGCTCGATCCTGCGCACCAGCTCCGAGATGCTGGCGGCCAGGCTGGAGGCCTCTCCCGACCCGTTGAGAGGCGGCGGCTTCAGCTCCTGGATGAAGAACCGCAGGTCGCGCTGCTCGCGGGCGATCAGCTCCTGCAGCGTTTCGACCGCCGCAGTCGCCGCTTGCGGGCTCTCGTCGAGCAGACCGCGGACCGCGGCCAGGCGCAGACCGATGCCGGTGAGCGACTGCAGGACGCCGTCGTGCAGGTCGCGCGCCATGCGGATCCTCTCCTCGGTGGCCACCGCCTCCTGCAGGCGCCGATGAAGATAGAAGCGGTCGAGCCGTGTGGCCACGACGCCCGCCGCGATTTCACCCAGCACCAGATCGTCGGAGGTCATCGACTTCTTGTCGCCAAAGAAGATCCGCCCTTCCAAGGACTCCGCCGCGATGGGCACCGAGAGGACGGCATGGAGACCGAAGCGGCGCCGCAGCGCCGGATCGAGCGGTGCGCCCTGCCAGCGCGCGAGGCCCGCGGCCGATTTGTGGAGCACGGTGCAGGCGGGATCCGCCGCGTCGGGGCAGAGAAAGCTGGACGCCGTCAGGGGCTCGGCCACCAGACCGCTGAAATCCTGCGGAGAGGAACGGCTGCAGGTCAGGTTGCCCCCCGACCAGGAGAAGCAGAAGACCCAGGGCTCCTCCCGCTCGACCCACACCAGCAACACCCGCGAGGAGCCGAGCGCCTGAGCCGCGTGCTCGAGCAGGGCGCGTACCAACGGCTCGATGCGTTGCGGCTCCGCCTGCGGCCAGGCGGCCACCCGGGCGATGTCCCGCCGCGTCCGCTCTTCGTGCGCGCCCAGGTAGGCCAGCAGCACGGCTGTGACCGCCAGATAGACTCCGCGGACGATCAGCGAGTAGCTCTGGAAGATGGGATCGGCGAGGACCGCCGTGAAATACCAGCCTACTCCCAGGTAGATCGCCAGCGCGGCCAGAGCGGTCCATAGCGTGCCCCGCCATTGCCAGCGCAGAGTGGCGCAGACGAGAGAGAAGACGAAGTAAGCGGTGAAGGGGCTCGCCGGTCCGGCTGTGAAATAAATGAACAACGAGAAAAAAATCAAATCGAAGCAATGAGTGATCAGCCGTTGGCGGTTCGATGGCGCGTCGGAGCGCCAGACGAGCGCCGCGATCAGAATCGAATAGACCACATAGGAAGCCAGCAAGGAGTAAGCGATCCGGGCGTACTTCGCCGGCTCGGTGGGATCGAGCCATACGGCGAACAGCGAGGAGGCCGCAAGGATGACCCGGCCGCCCGCGATCAGGCGTTCGGCCCGGCTCTGGGGAGAATACAGCGGCTCCATGACATCTCGCATGATAGCGCCCCTGCAGCCGAGACGCTTCTATCCAAGGATATAGACAGATCTATCGTCCGGTACATGCGCTCGGCGAGGGCGCTTTTTATATTGGTCCGGAACCTGTAATTCGGAGGAAGCCTTCATGCATACCAGAACGATGTTTGTCAGCTTGCTGATGTTTGCCTGCTTCGCTGTGACATCCGGCTGTCACAAGAACCGGGCGAGGACCGTGCAGGACATGCCGGTGCCGGTGTCCACGACGGCGACCGGATTTGCCTCATCCCCTGAACCTGACGTGCCCGCGCCGGAGCCCGACGTGACCGAGCCCGATCCGTTGAGCGGAGAGCTGGGGGACCTCAATCAATATCTGCGGCGCCAGGGGCTCCTCGTCGATACCTACTTCGACTTCGACCGGTCGAGCCTCTCCTTCGAGGCGCGGGAACAGCTCGCCAAGAGCGCCCAGTTTCTCCAGGAGCGCCCACAGTTCATGGTCACCCTCGAAGGCCACTGCGACGAGCGCGGCACCAGCGAGTACAACCTGGCTCTCGGTGAGCGGCGCGCGCGGGCGGCCAGGGATTACCTCGTGTCCCTGGGCGTCCCCGCCTCCCGCCTGGCCACGATCAGCTATGGCGAGGAGCGGCCCGTCTGTACCGAGCCGGAGGAGAGCTGTTGGTGGCAGAACCGCCGAGCCCATCCCGTGGTCACGGCCCGTAGCGATCATTGAAAACGGTTTGCATGTTTGCATGAAGGACCCGCTCGTCGACTCCCAGCGAGCGGGGTTTAGGCGGCTTGTTCCGGCCGCCTCTTTTTGTTTCCCGCGCTTGCCGTCGGCCTTTGCCGCCGCCGCGGAAGATGCCGGCGATCAGCTCCGCGGGATTTTCGCCCGCGCGGCTTCGGCGGCTCCGCTGCGGCGGGCCAGGTCGAACTGGTGAGCGGCCTTGCGATAGCAATCGACGGCCCGTGCAGAGTCGCCGGAAGCCATCGCCTGGTCGCCGGCGGCCTCCCAGGCGGCGCCGGCGTGGACATGCTCGGTCTCGCTCTGTGCGGTGCGCGCGGCTTTCTCGAAGGCCTCCGCCGCCCGCTCGAAGTCCTGCGCCGCCGCCTCGTAGGCTTTGCCGCGCAGGTGCTCGTGGCCGGCGTTCGACCAGCCCACCCCTTCCTGGGTGCGCGCGCCGCCTGGATCGTCGCCGGCGCCGGGTTGTTGCTGCGCCTCGTCAGCCTCGCGGCCGTAACGTCTTCCCCAGTCCTCCCAGTATTTGGCGTCAGTGGCCGGCGGTGCGTCGTCCACCACCTCGGCATTGAGCTGGAAGTCCCCGGGCACTACCCCGGTGAGCCGCACTTGCGCGGCGTTGGCTTTCCCGCCGCTGGTGGCGACGGCGACCGCCTCGCCGCCCTCCAGATGGACGATCGCCGGCGACAGGTTGGTGATCCTGAGGGGCACCGGCTCCTGCGTGCCCTCGACGAACACTCGCCGCACCGAGCTCTGTCCCCGCGCGAGGCGCGCCCGGCCTCCTTCCAGGCGCAGGCGCACGAAGGTGACGGCTATCGGCTCGCTGCTGCCGGCATCGGTGGTGACCACCAGCGGACCGAGATCGCCCAAGGCGTCGGCCGGCGTTGCGACGACCAGGCCGGTCGGCGAAGCGGCGAGCACCGGAAGATCGCGCCGGCCCGCGGTCACCGTATTGCCGGCGGCGTCTCCCGCGAAGCCCTGGCCGGCGATCGGCAGCTCCGAGCCCGCGGCCGGAAAGCGGCTCACGTGCTCGATCGCGGGCGGGCCGGAGTCGAGCGTGGCCGGGGGCGCGGAGACGACCGGCACCTCGACCCCGGGGTGGTCCGGTATTGAGGGTAGAGAAGCCCTGAGCAGCCCGAGGGTGGAACCCACAGCGAAGATGACGCGGCCGTCGCCGCCGGTGGTCTCCGGCTCGCCGTTCAGATCGACCACCACTCCGGAGAGCCGCTGGCCCTGCGGCCCGACGACCGTGAGAGTCGCCTCCTCCTCGGCCACCACCGATCCGGCGAGGATGATCCGCGAGCCCGCCGGCGCCGCGGGGAAGGCCAGCGCCGCGGAGAAGCTCTCGCCCTCGGGCGGCGAGGTTCTCGCGGACGATTCCTCGAGAGTCTTCTTCTGCGCCTCCGCCGCCCGGCGGAGGCGGTCCCTGCGCTCCTGGCTCAAGTTGGGGTCTCTCTCCATCCTCTTGAGGTAGCCGTCGATGCCCTCGGCGGTGTTGGGCAGGGGGTTGCGGCGCAGGAATTCCTCGAGCCACTCCTGTTCCCTTTGCTCATGGGCCCGCCGGGCCTCTTCGAGCTTGCGTTCCGCCTCGGCCAGCTTTTCCCGTGCCTTGGCGAGATCGGCCTCGGCTTTCTCGGTGGCTTGCCGGGCTTTCTCAGCCGCCTCGCGCCGTTGGTTGAGCTCGGTCTGGGGGCCATGCGCTTTGGGATTGCGCTCGGCTTCTTCCTTCAGCCTCTGCTGCTCTTCCGCCAGCTTGCGGTCGGCTTCCTCCTGGGCCTTCTTGGCATCTTCGAGCCGTTTCTCCGCCCGCTCGACCGCTTTCGCTGCCCGTTCCACCGCCCGCTCGCGCTCGCGAACGAGGCCGGCACTCTGAGCGGAGGCCGGGGAAGCCCAGACGAGGACCAAGCCAACCAGCAAGACCACCGTGAGACACGGATTCCGTCGGACGAGCATTTCGACCTCCCTTCCCGGCCCTCTTTTGAGACAGCGCCAAACGGCCGGTTCCTCCTCCCGAAACGGAAAGAGGAACCGGCCCCACACGCACCCACCCTTTTTCAGGGTAAGGACTCGAAGGAAGGAGATCAATCTATCCAAGGACGAAGGGCGTTAATCCTTTCGGCGTACTTCGCAGACCGACCCCTCGATCAGAAGTGCAATTGGATCCATCCCTCGCCGCGCGCGTAACGGAGCAAGGCCAACCGGCCTTTGACCTGCAGCTTCGCGGAGAGCCGGCGCAAATGCACTTTGACCGTGGCCTCGCTGAGCGAGAGGTTCTCGGCGATCTCCTTGTTGGCGAGGCCTTGGCAGACGAGAACGAAGATCTGCCGCTGGCGAGAGGTCAGAACGTCAAGGCCGGTGCCCCTGGCCATCTCCTTCCGCAGCAGTCTCTCGAGAGCTTCCAAGGCCGCCCCCCGCTCCAGCCAATACTCTCCGGCATGGACCTTGCGAATGCACTGGAGCAACGTTTCCGGCGGCCACTCTCTGAGAGCCACGCCGCGGACTCCCAACCGCACGGCCGCGGCGATCCGCTTCTCTTCCTTGCCTTCGGCGTGGAGCACGATACGGACAGAGGAACGCTCGCGCGCCAGGATCCTGAGCACCTGCAGGCTGTCGATGCCTGGCAGGCGGGAGTCCAGCACCAGGAGATCGGGCTCGTGAAGACGCACCGCTTCCAGAGCATCCTCTCCCTTGCCGCAGCAGGCGAGGATTTCGCAGTGGGGCTCCGCGGCAAGGAGATCCTTCATGCCTCGCAGGACGAGAGGGTGATCGTCGGCGAGGACCAGCCGAATCGTACCCGGCGGGGGCGTGCCCGCGTTTTTCATGACCTTGGCCGACCGGCTCCCTCCTTATCCCCGACCCTGCGCAGCGCATAGCCGGCGAGCAGCAGCGAGAAGGCCAACAGTCCCCACTCGTCCAAGGTGGGGATCGCCTCCGCCGGCGGCGGTTCAGGCAAGGTGACCGCCACCGCGTAATCCTCCACTTCGCCGTCCGGCGCCTCGCCCACGAACGTCACCGGGCCGCCGGTGGTGCAGCGGAAGCGCGCCGCCGTCAGGCCCAGCACCGCTGAGCCCGGGACCGCGAAGCTCAGGGAATTGTTGCCGGCCGCGAGCGCCGCACCGCTCGGGAACAGGGCTTCGCCGGCGTCCGCCCAGTCGCCGTCGCGGTTGAAATCGATCCAGGCCCATAGCGTGCAGGGTGCATTGGCCACTACGTCCACGCCCGCGTTGGTGCCAGGTTCCAGCGGATCGGTGAAGGTGACTCCATCCTCATCGTCGCCTGGCACGGCGCAGGTGCCGAAGGCTGAGAGGCCGGCGTTGGCGTCGTCGCCGTCGGCCGCGGCCGACGGCTGGCCGTCGAGCTCGGCATCCACGCAGGACCCCAGGTACACGTTCGAGCCCAGCAGGTGCCGGGCGCCGTTCGAGGCGAAGCGCGTCGCATACGGGGGATCGGCCGCATCGCCGAAGTCGAGCATCTGGTCCTGGCCGAAGTAGTGGCTGGGATCGGAGGCGGAGACGGGCGTGCCGTCGAGGAGCTCTGCATCGACGGTGCCGACGTTGGCGTACTGGCCCGCCTG
>DATBGJ010000657.1:0-3474 GCA_036558045.1 Thermoanaerobaculia bacterium | reverse complement strand
GCCGATACGGAGGCCCGCAGCGCGGCGGGGAGCGTGGTGTCCCGGCCGAGGCTCACCGCGATCTGCTCGTGGGTCTCGTTGGCGTAACCCTCGAGAGTGAAGGTCACCGTGTATTCGCCGGGCGGCAGCAGCTCGAGCCGGTAGGCGCCGGTGCTGTCCGTCACCGCCGTCCGCGAGCCCTGGAGCGCGGGGCTGCGCGCCTCCACGCTGACGCCGGGCAGCACGCCTCCGGCCTCATCCGTCACCCGGCCGACGATGCTGCCGGTGGTCTGGGCCGCGGCGGTCGCGGTCAGGGCGAGGAGAAGTACGACCGACAGCAGGCAACGACGCGACGCGCTCATCGTGACCTCCTTGGAATCCGGGGACAGGAATCTGGCGGGAATGTATCACAGAGCGGAGGGGCATCCGCCGCCGGGGCAAACCTCTTCCCGGCTCTTTCGTACACTTACCTGCGATGAAGATCCGCACCCAGCTCATCGTCGCCTTCCTGCTGCTCGCCGTCGTGCCGCTGACGGGGATCGTCCTCTACTCGTATTTCGCCTCCCTGCGGGCCGTGCGCCGGGCTACGGACACGCAGGCGAGATCCCTGGCGGGCGAGATGGAGGGGCGCATGGCCTCGATCCGGGAGGAGCTGGGGCGTGGCGCGGCCCGCATCGCCGAGGTCCCCGCCGGCGACCTTCTCTCGGCGGCGCGGTCGCAGCGCGCCGGACGCTCCGATCCGCGGCTCGACCAGATGGTGCTCGGCTTCGGCGAGGCCGCGCCGTTCCTGCGCTCGCTGGAGTTCGTTCCGGTCCCTTCCGCCGCACCCCCGGCGAGCCCGGCGCCGCCAGCACCGCCGTCGCCGCCGGGCGCCGCGGCCGTTGAGGCTCCCCACGCCGTCTCGCGGGTGGTGATCGACGTGCCGAGCATCCTGCGGAAGGCGAGAAAGCAGGCCGAGGACGAAGCCAAGCAGGATCCCGAGGCGATGGCGGCGATCGATCTGGCTTTAGGGACTCTGGAGAACCTCGGCGAGATCCCCATGCCCGCGCCCGCGGCGCCAGGAGCGAAGCCTCCAGCGCCGCCGCCAGTTCCTTCCGCCGGCCTGTCGCGCCAGGAGATCGAGCGGATGAAGGAGGAGATCGCGGCCCAGGCCGAGAAGCAGCGGGAAGCCCTGCAGGACATGCGCGAGGCGGAGCGGAAACGCCGGGCCGTGGCGAGGGAGCAGGCCCGGGTGGAGAGGATGATGCTCGGCCGCCGCTTCGAAGCGCCGGTGCGCCAGCAGGGCAAGGTGGTGGGGATGGTCAAGGTCCAGATCCGCGGCGACGAGCTGCTGCGCCGCGTGCTCGCGCGCACCCGCCGCGGCGAGGGCGAGGTGCCGTTCGCCATCGACGCCCAGGGCAAGCTCCACACCGCGAACGAGGCGGACCGGCGGACGATCGAGAGCCTGCCGCTGGCGCTCGACGCGCACGCCCATGCGACCTCGGCGCGCTGGGTCCTCGGCGACTGGGTGGTGGCGACCCGCAAGGACCCGGAGAGCGGCCTGATCTTCGGCATCGCCCATCCCATGCCCCTGCGGGACGTGCGGCGGACGGCGGCGCGCAACTTCGGCTACGGCCTGGGGATGATCGCGCTCGCCCTCTTCGGCATCCTGCCGCTCTCGACCCGCATGACGCGCAACCTCAAGCTGGTCACGCGGGAAGCGGAACGCATTTCCCAAGGGGATCTGGACGCGCGGGTGCCGGTGCGCTCGCGAGACGAGTTCGGCGTCCTCGCCCTCACCTTCAACCGGATGGCGGAGGATCTCAAGCGGCACAAGGAACGCGAGATCGAGCAGGCCCTGCTGCAGACCGAGTACGAGCGCAAGACGCGGGAGCTGGAGGAGGCGCGGCGTTTCCAGCTCTCGCTGCTGCCGAAGACGCTGCCGGAGCACCCGGCTTTCGAGATCGCGGTGTCGATGCGCACGGCGACGGAGGTGGGAGGCGATTATTACGACTTCCACCTCGGCGCGGACGGCGAGCTGACCGTGGCGGTCGGCGACGCCACCGGCCACGGCGCCGTGGCGGGGACCATGGTCACGGTGGTGAAGAGCCTCTTCTCGGCCGACGCCGGCGCCTCGGCGCCGCCCGAGTTCCTCGGCGAGGCGGCGCGCGCCGTCAAGCGCATGGAGCTGGGGCGCATGGCCATGGGGCTCTGCCTGGCGCGGCTGGACGGCCGGTCGCTCGTCCTCTCCTCGGCCGGCATGCCGCCCGTCTTCGTCCACCGCCGGGAGAGCGGCGAGACGGAGGAGATCGCGCTGCAGGGCATGCCGCTCGGCGGCCTCGCTTCCGAGTACCAGGAGCAGAGGCTGGAGATGGCGCCGGGAGACACGATCCTGCTGCTCACCGACGGCCTGCCCGAGCTGACGAACGCGGAGGGAGATCCCCTCGGCTATCCGCGCGTGCGCTCCCTCTTCGCCTCGCTGAGCGGCAAGCCGCCGGAGGACGTGATCGCCGGCCTCGCCAACGCCGCCGAATCCTGGACCGGCGGCGAGCCCCCGAAGGACGACATCACGCTGGTGGTGGTCAGGATGCGTACAGTCTGACCTTGCCGGAGGAAGCGTTCTGCCCTTCGAGACCTCACCCCCTGACCCCCTCTCCACAAAGTGGAGAGGGGGAAGAAAGGCAAGGTCCGTTCGCAGTCGTTCCCCCTCTCCATCTTCGATGGAGAGGGGGACAGAGGGTGAGGCCTCGCAGGGCAAACCCTCTCCGACAGCTACCCCCCTCTGAAACACCACCACCCCCCACCGCGTAAAGGAACCTGGAGATAACCGCATGGAGCGCACCCTGTCATCCGCCACCTCACGCGACCTGCCGGCCGAGCCCGGTTTCAGCTTCCGCCGGCTGTGGCTCGTCGGCGGCCTCGACCTGTGGGAGAGCCTGCGCCGGCCGCTGTTCCTCATCTTCGCGGCCCTGATGTTCGGCAACGGTTGGCTGATGTCGCGGGGAAACTGGATCTTCCGCTCGATCGACACCTCGCTCGGCGGCGAGAAGGCCTGGGTGGACTCCGAGTTCCAGATCACCTACGTCTTCGGGCTCATCGGCTTCTTCCTGATCGCTTTCTTCGTCGCCGTAGCGGCCGGCATGCCGCTCATCCGCGACTCCGAGCAGAAGGTCGGCGACCTCCTGCACTCGACGCCGCTGCGCCCAGGCGAGTACGTGTGGGGGAAATTCCTCGCCGCCCTCTTCGCCAGCTTCGCCGCCGTGCTGGTGCTGCCGGTGAGCACGGGGCTGCTGAGCCATCTCCTGCCGGACCCCGGCAACCCGGAGATGTACGGTCCGTTCCATCTGCTCAACTACGTGCGGCCGACCCTCGTCTTCCTGGTGCCCGCGATCGTCTTCACGGCGGGAGTGACCTTCGCCATCGGCCGCTGGACCGGCCGGGCGATCCTCGTCTTCCTCTTTCCGGTCATCCTCTTCCTCCTCTTCAACAATTTCTTCTGGCGCTGGTATCCGCCCA
>DATBGJ010000656.1:0-1785 GCA_036558045.1 Thermoanaerobaculia bacterium | reverse complement strand
GTGTGCACCAGCAGGCTCGGCTCGTGCGCCACCCGCGCGATGCGCTTCTCGGCCTCGGCCTGGGCGATCGGCTTGCCGTAGTAGGCGCCGCGGACGGCGGCGTCGAACGAGCATTCGAACTCCTGCGCATACTCCTCCTCCGACATCGCCGCCCGCGCCGCCGCCAGCTCCTCGGCCGGCAGCGCTTCGGTCTCGCTCGCGCGGTAGAGCGCGGCCGACCAGTCCGGCGCCGTCTTGGCCCGCTCGTAGAGCTGCCAGAGCGCGTTGCGCCCCATCGGCGTGCCCGTGATCAGCGCCCAGCCCTTGCGGTCGGCGAGCGCCGGCCGGATCACCTCGCTCCACAGGCGCGGGTCCATCTGCTGGAACTCGTCGAGCACGACGCCGTCGAGATAGAGCCCGCGCAGGGAGTCCGGATCGTCGCCGCCGTAGAGGCTGATGCGCGCGCCGTTCGCGAGGTCGCAGCGCAGCTCGCCCTCGTGAAAGCGCGCCACCTTGAAGGCGCGCGCCTGGTCCTTCAGCATGTCCCAGACCACCGCCTTGGCCTGGCGCTGGAACGGCGCCAGGTAGGCAAAGCGCGCCGCCTTCCTGTCCGTCTGGGTAGCCGCGTTCAGCAACTCGCTGATGCCGAGCACGGTCTTGCCGAAGCGCCGGTGCGCGACGATGACCGTGAACCGCTTCTTCCGCCGATGCAGATCCAGCTGCAGCGGCCAGGCGCCGTGCTTCATGATGCTCTCTCCAGAAAAAGTGAAGGAAGAAGATTCACCACAGAGCCACAGAGGACACGGAGAAGAGGGGGCGCCGATCCGCGGGGGCATGAAGGGGATCTCCGGCCCTCGCCTCCCCTCCCGTGTCACCCCGACGAAAGTCGGGGTCCATATTCCAGAGGCCTGTGTTTATGGACCCCGGCTTTCGCCGGGGTGACAACCGAGATTTGAATTGTCCGATAGTGCCGTTTGTCCGCGGAGGAATCCTTATCTGCGTTCATCTGCGGTTACATCTTCTTCCTTCTCTGTGGTCTCTGTGTTCTCTGTGGTGAATCTTTCTTTCTTGCGTCTTGCACTGTCGGCGAAGGAATGTCACCGTTCCCGCATGCGCCACAACCTCCGCACCGCCCGCCTGCTCCTGGCCGCGGGCATCCTCTTCACTGCCGCCGGTTGCGCCGGCAAGAAGCCGCCGCCGCTCGTGCCCGCCATGGTCGCGCTGAGCGCCACCGGCGACTACGGCTACGCCGAGACCGCGCTGGCGCCCGACCTCTACGCCGTCACCTTCGTGAGCCCCAGCCTCTCCGCCCACGGCGACCCCAACCAGGGCTACGGCCTCGATGGCGAGAAGAACCGCGTCGCCGCCCTGGCCCGCTGGCGCGCCGCCCAGCTGGCGCAGGAGAAGGGCTACGGCGCCTTCCGCGTCGAAAACGAGACCCGCGACGCCGACGTGCATGTCGAGGAGCCGCCGGCCCCGCCGCCCTATGTGACCGCGGCCATGCGCACGACCATGTCCGGCACGCCCTGCCGCTGGGATTGCGACCGTCCCATCGGCTACTGGGGCGACCCCTATTTCAACCCGGTCTACGACGAGTGGTACCGGCGCGGCCACAGCTCCGGCCGCGTCACCGCCAAGCTCACGGTGCGCCTGCTGCCGGCGGCGGTCGACGGCGCCGAGGACGCCGCGCAGACGGCCGCCCGCCTGCAGTCCGCCTACGGGTCCGCCACCTTCGACGTCCGCTGATACCCGCCCTCACCCTAACCCTCTCCCGCAAGCGGGAGAGGGGACGCCGTCGGTGCAGCG
>DATBGJ010000655.1:0-5078 GCA_036558045.1 Thermoanaerobaculia bacterium | reverse complement strand
CGGCCGGCATGACCTGGGTTTCCTATGAGCCCTGGGGCTGGGTGCCCTATCACTACGGGAGCTGGGATTACCTGCCCGCCTATGGCTGGGTCTGGCAGCCCGGCTACGTCTGGTCGCCGGCCTGGGTGTACTGGTACTGGGGCCCGAGCTATGTCGGCTGGTGCCCGACGGGCTACTACACCCGCTTCTACGGCCCGCGCTTCGGCGTCAACTTCGGCTTCCGTTTCGGCCTCTACGGCTGGGCCGGCGGCGACTGGGGCTACTTCAACCACTGGAGCTTCGTGCGCACCTCGTACTTCGACGGCTACCGGAATGGGTACCGGAACGGCTACCGCGACGGCTTCTGGGACGGCCGCCACGGCCACGACGTGCGGCGCTACGCGGTGCCGCTCGACGGCTCCACGGTGCGCGGCGCCCTGGAGCGCGGCGTCATCACCACCGACACCAAGCCCCTGCGGCCGAGCACCTGGGCCAACCACAACGAGGTGGTGCGCGCCCTGCGCAACGGCGCGGGCGGCGCCGAGCTGCCGGACGTGACGTCGTTCATCGCCCGCAAGCCCAACCTGCCGGACACCGTGGCGCGCACGGTGCGGGCGCAGAACAACAACAACGCGCTGGACGGCACGCCGCTCAAGCCGAGCACCCTCGGGCGCGGCTCCCGGCGGGCCGAGGCCGGCGGCGCGCGGCCCGGCAACGACGATTGGGCGAACCGCGTCGGCAGCAAGCCGCGCATCGTCTTCGGCGACGACGGACCGTCCGCGGGCGCGGGCGGCAGCCGGCCCTCGGCGCGGGAGAACCCGCAGGCCCGTAACGGCCGGCCGGCTCCCGAGGCCGACGGCGGCGCGCCGCGGCCGCGCCGGGTCGAGATCGAGAGCAAACCGGGCAGCCGCACGCCGGAGCGCGAGCCGTCGCGCGAAGCGTCCCCGCCGCCGCGCGACAACGCCCGCCCGACGCGCCCGCCGGCCGAAGAGCGCCGGCCGCCGGTGGACCGGCAGCAGATCCAGCGCGAGATCGAGCTGCGGCGGCAGTCCGAGCAGCGGCGCCAGGAGGTCTACTCCCGGCCGCAGACCTCCGACCGCTACGTGCAGCCGGACCGCCGCGAGCGTCCTGAGCCGTCGGTTCAGCCGGAGCGCTATCGCCAGCCGGAGCCGCGGGTGATCGAGCCGACCTACCGCGGTCCCGAGCCGTCGCGGCGGCCGCCGGACCCGCCGCGTTACGAGCAACGGCGGAGCAGCGAGCCGTCGCAGCCCGCGCCGCGCTGGGAGCCGAGCTCGCGGCCGGACTCCTCCTCCACCGCGCGCCAGGCGCCGCCGCCGCGGTCGCGCGGCAACGAGCAGGGCGCGCGTCCGCCGGCCCGGCAGACCCGGCCGCGGGATAGCGGGGGGCGGGAGAGGCACTGACGGCCGGCCCGTCTACGCCCGGCGCTCCCGCACCGGGCTATCGCAACGTCGCCCTGGAGGGCGAAGAACGCCGAATTCCGTAGGGGCGGGGCTTGTCCCCGCCCCTCGCTTTTATGGCGACGTTTCAGAAGCCCGGTGCGGGAGCGCCGGGCGAGGGCCGCCGGCGCGACATCGTTCCGATCTTTCGGGTCCGACGGATCGGATTCTTTCCCGGCTACAATCTCCCCGCCCATGCGCGTCACCTTCCTGTTCCGCCTTCTCTTCATCCTCTACTGTGTCGAAGCGGGGACCTTTCTCCTGCTGGCGCCCTGGAGCCCGGTGTGGGATTCGCTGCTGATCCAGATCCCTTTCACCGTGGTGCGCTACGCCTTCCACCCGCTGCTGCGTGCGGGCATGAGCGGCTTCGGCATCGTCCACCTCGTCTGGGGCGCCCACGACCTGGACGAGATCCTCTTCCGGCGCAAGCAGCGTGCCCCCAACGTTTAGCCTCCTCGCCATCAGCGCCCGGGCCAGCCTGCCGCTGCCGTGGGAAGACTGGCTGCGCGCCCTCGCCGCGGCGGGGATCGGCGCCGTGCAGCTCCGCGAGAAGGACCTCGCGGACCGCACCCTCTACGAGCTCGCCCGGCACGCCCGTGCGGTGCTGCCGCCGTCCGTCCGCCTGCTGGTCAACGGCCGCGCGGACGTGGCGCTCGCGGCCGGCGCCGACGGCGTTCATCTGCCCGCGGACGGCCTCCCCGTGGCCGCGCTGCGGCGGCGGTTCGGGAGCGGGATGCTCATCGGCCGCTCCACCCACCGGCTCGCGGAGGTGGCGCGCGCGCGGGACGAGGGCGCGGACTACGTGACCTTCGGGCCGGTGTATGCCACGCCGGGGAAGGGCCCTCCTGTCGGCGTCGGAGAGCTCGCCCGCGCCGCCGCTGCCGGTATTGCCGTTTACGCTCTCGGAGGCGTTACACTAGAGGCCTTCGGGGAGCTGGCCGGAGCGGGTGCGGCGGGGATCGCAGCGATCCGCCTGTTCCAGGAGACTGCGCACCTCGTTCAGGTGGCGCAGGCCGCCGAAGAGCATTTTCATCGCGCGTAAGAGGAGAGCACGCATCGTGAACATGCAGCCGTGGATGGGCAAGCTCCGTTACCTGCTCGTCTCCCTGGGAGTGCTGGTCCTCGACCAATGGACCAAGTGGCTGGTGGAGGTGCACCTTCCCCACCATACGACGCAGCCGATCATCCCCGGCTTCCTCAACCTCAACCACGTGCGCAACACCGGCGTGGCCTTCGGCCTCTTCGCCTCCGACGTCGGCGGCGGCTGGTTTCTCACCGTGCTCGGCCTCGCGGCGCTGACGGCGGTGGGCCTCTACTTCTGGTTCGCCCCGACGCGCGACCGCAGCCTGCTGATCGCGCTGGCGCTGGTGGTGGGCGGCGCCGTCGGCAACCTGATCGACCGCGTCTCCAGCGGCGCCGTCACCGACTTCATCGACGTCTACGTGGGCATGCACCACTGGCCTTCCTTCAACGTCGCCGACAGCGCCATCTCGATCGGCATCGTGCTGATGGCCATCGACAGCTTCCGGCCGCGCCACCGCGAAGCTCCGGCTGCGGCCGCGGCGGAGTGACCTCCTGGATCGTTGAAGCGGCCGCGGCGGGAGAGCGGCTCGACCGCCACGTCGCGGCGCGGCTCGACGCTCCCCGCAACCAGGTCCAGCGCTGGATCGCCGAGGGCCTGGTCCGCGTCAACGGCCGGCTCGGCAAGCCTTCGTCCCCGCTGACCGCGGGCGATCGCATCGAGGCCAGCCCGCCGGCGCCGAGAGAGGAGCGGATCTCTCCGGAGCCCGGCGACCTCCGCGTCTTGCACGAGGACGCCGCGCTGGTGGTGATCGACAAGCCGCCCGGCCTCGCCGTGCATCCTGGCGCCGGCCGCGCCACGGGAACTCTCGCCCACCATCTCCTCGACCGCTATCCCGAGATGGCCGGCGTCGGCGGTCCCGGCCGGCCGGGGATCGTCCACCGTCTCGACCAGGGCACGAGCGGCGCGCTGGTGGTGGCGCGCACGCCGGCGGCCTACGCCCGCCTCAGCCGCGCCTTCGCCGCCCGCGAGGTGGAGAAACGGTATCTCGGCATCGCCTACGGCGCGCCGGAGCCGCCCGCGGGCATCATCGCGGCGCCGATCGGCCGGCATCCGCAGCGCCGGCAGGAGATGGCCGTGCGGCCCGGCGGCCGGCCGGCGCGCACGGGCTACCGCACCCTCGCCGTCGGCGCGGGGATCGCGCTGCTCGAGATGGACCTCGCCACCGGCCGCACGCACCAGATCCGGGTGCACCTGAAGAGCATCGGCCATCCGCTGGTGGGCGATCCGCTCTATGGCGAGGCGCGCTGGAAGGGCCTGCCGCGGCCGGTGCAGGCGGCGCTGCGGGACTTTCCGCGGCCGGCCCTCCACGCCTGGCGGCTGGCTTTTACGCACCCCGCAACCGGCGAGCCCCTCGCCTTCGAGGCGCCGGTGCCGGAAGATCTCAGAGAGCTTTGGGAGAAGGTGACCGGTGAGGCGCTGCGGGTGCCATGAAAGGGACCTCAGGGACAGCAGGGACTCTCAGGACGCGAGATGAACAGGCATCCGCGGTGAGGCGTCTCTGTTGTCCCTGCCGTCCCTGAGGTCCCTTTCAGCTTTCGGCGTCAGCGGGCTGCTTCGGCTCGCCCCGCATCTCCACCCGGCCTTTGAAGAAGGCCCCTTCGGCGATGACGATGCGCGGCGCGGAGATGTCCCCTTCGACGCTGCCCGCCGCGGCGACCTCCACCCGGTCCGCCGCGGTGATGTTGCCGGCCACCTTCCCGCCCACCCGCACGATGGGAGCGGAAATGGGGCCCTGCACCGCTCCCTCGGCGCCGATCGTCACCGTGGCGTCCAGCCGGATCTCGCCCTCGACCTCGCCTTCGATCAGCAGCTCGGTCGGGCCGGTCACCTCGCCGCGGATGCGCGTGCCGGCGGCGACGTGGGTCAGGCGGCGCTTCTGGGCGGCTCCGGAAAGCTCGGGCACGCCGCCGGACGAAAACGGGGAAGGAGAATTCTCGCGACGGAAGATGGACATGGCTGAAGACGATTGGAGCGGGCAACGGGACTCGAACCCGCGACATCAAGCTTGGGAAGCTTGCACTCTACCAACTGAGTTATGCCCGCTCAATGTGGTCGAGCGGAAGGGAATCTAACGGACCCCGCGCCGCGCGGTCAAGGGGTGCCTCCGACCTTGCGAATCCAGGCAGGACCGTTATACTCAGATCATGCAAGGAGGCTCGGGGCGCGGCCGCGACAGCTTCGAACGCGGGGGATCCCTGTATTTCTTCCCGGACCGCAAGGTTACCGAGCAGGAAGCCCTCCGTCTCCTCCACCAAGGCTCCCAGGAGCAGCGCGCCTGGGTCATCTCCCATCTGCTGCGCTACGCCCAGTGGGACGACATCTGGGCCTACGTGACGCGCGCCGAGGTGAAGGAGATCTTCCCCGTGCTCGACCTTCCCGAGAACCTGCGCCAAGCGTGGGGGCGCATGCTGAAGATCGAAGCCCCCGTCGCCTAGCTGTTCCCTCCCATGATGAGGTCTCCGAGGCTGCCGAGCGCCGAGCCTTCGCCCTTGTTGCGCGGGATGGCCGAGAGCACCTGCCTGGCGATGCGCTTGAAGGGCAGCGACTGCAGCCAGATC
>DATBGJ010000654.1:0-4580 GCA_036558045.1 Thermoanaerobaculia bacterium | reverse complement strand
CTCCGCACCGGATGCGCCACCTCGAAGACGTGGTCGCAGGCGACGGTGGTGGCGGGAACGTTGGCGCAGATGTTGCCGTTGAGCAGCGCCACGGGACGATCCGATTCGATCAGCGTGCCGGTCAGGTCGCCGTTCGAGAACACCGCCTCGCCGCGGAAGCCCTGGCCGCGGTTGAGCGTGATCTGGAAGGGCACGTTCGGCTGCGCGTTCGTGCCGGGCGGCGGAATGACCAGACTCTGGGCCGGCGTGATCGTGACATGGGTGCCTTCGAAGGGAGCGATCACCAGGAACTGGCTGCGGTCGCCCGAGTGTGCCAGCGATCCCTGGTAGGTCGTCACGATGTACGACGTGCCGAGGGCGTCTACCGGCAGGGCCATGCCGGCGTCCGAAGTGAACTGCGCGCGGTTCACCACGTAGGTGACGAACTCGTCCGGCGCCGACAGGCGAATCGCGTTGTTGAGGACGCGCCCGGCGGTCCAGTTGCTGTGCGTCCCCGAAGGCAGGTTGACGATCCTCACCTGGCCGGGCGTCAGCGTGACGGTCTGCGAGAAGCTCGGCGAATTCACCGGGTACTGGATGGTCACCGAGGTCGGCACGTCGCTCGTCAACTGCACCGACGCCGTCACCGCGCCGAGCGGGTTGGGCATCAGGCCGGTGATGAACTCCCGCCCCTTGTTGTCGATGACGAAGTTCGCCGCGTCGCACTGGCTGGTGTCGAGGTTGCAGTCGGCGGCGCAGCGGAGCTGGCCGCCGCCGAGGCCGAGCGACTGGCAGGTGGCGCCGCGCAGATCGTTGATGTCGCACAGCTCGTTGGGCTGGTTCACCACGCCGTCGCCGCAGGTCGGCGCCGCCGTGCAGCCGCCGACGTTGAAGCTCAGGCAGTCGGCGGCGCAGGCGAGCGTGCCGGCCGAGAAGCCCTGCGACTGGCAGGTCTGGGCGGCGAGATCGCTGCCGTCGCAGACCTCGAAGGGCTGGTTGCGCAGGTTGTCACCGCAGCGCGGCGCCGCCGTGCAGCCCGAGGTATTGAACGTGCACTGCGGGCTGCAGGCGAGGGTTCCCGGTCCGAGGCCAAGGCTCTGGCAGGAAACGCCGGCGGGGACGCTGCCGTCGCACACCTCTCCCGGCGTGTTGACGGCGCCGTCACCGCAGTAATGCACCAGCGAGAGAGCGAAGAGGGCCCGCACCGCCAACGCCGTCGTGTACGGGTCTCCCGCCCAGCTTCCATCGGCCTGCTGCCGCCCCGCCAGGAACGCGTTCACGCCGGCGACCTCGCTGCCGAAGGCGGGCACCGCCGCCAATCCCAGGGCAGCCATGGCCGTGTCGATCACCTGCGTGGAGCCCCCGGCGCCGAAGCTGCCGTCGGCGTTGCGCTTGCCGCGCAGGAAGCCGACCGCGGCGTCGATCTGGGGCGTCAGCAGGAAACGGTTGCGATAGGCCGCGAGCGCCAGCAGCGCCTCGCCGGTGCAGAAGACCTCGCTGTCCTCGCCGGCGTCGACGCAGGGCCAGCCGCCGTCGGCCTTCTGCGCCGCGATCAGCGCCGAGAGGGTGGGGAGCAGGACGTCGTTGCCCACCGCCGGCTGCGACGCCAGCGCGCTCAGCGCGAGAGCGGTGTCGAGAGGATCGGCCACGAAGCTCGCCGTCAGGCCCCAGCCGCCGTGCGCGTCGTCGTCGGCCAGCAACTGCGCCACCAGCGGCGCCACGGCGCGTCCCTCCGCGGCCAGCGCGGCGATGCGCCGGGCGCGGTCGTCGCTGTCCTCGATCGGCGCCGCCGCCAGGAAGTCCGCCGCCGCCGAGCGCGCCGCCGGCCCCTGGCTCACGGCCTGCAGGGCCCGCAGAGACTCCACGGTCGCCAGCACGCGCCGCACCTCGCTGCTCGCCCAGCTCCCGTCCGCCGACTGGCTGCCGGCAAGATAGGCCACCCCGGCGGGGATCGGCTGCGCGCCGCCCGCGGCGGCGCCGAGCGCCGAGAGAACGGCGCCAAGCAAGACCGTCGTCAGTCCGGCCCTGCGGCGGCGCGGATCTGCCGAGATCGACGAACGAATAGAGCGGCCCCACCGACATGTCGCCATGCCCTTCTCCTTCAGCGGTTCGGGTCGAAGTACTGCGGATCCCAACAGGAGCGGATACCGCGGTCACACACTCCGAAGACTTCTTGTGCGGGCTACCTTATAGCAACATCGCCACATCGTCAACCATGCACTTTGGCAGTTTGCAAAGCGCCGGCCGCCGCCATGAAGCCGAAGATGTGCTCGAAGAGCTCGACGTGATTGAGGGCGGCGTCGGCGTCGCGGCCCCAGGCGGTGAGGCCGTGGTCGCGGATGAGGAAGCCGGGGACGCGCGGCGGAGCGGCCTGGAAGCGCGCGATCATCTGTTCGGCGATGGTTGGCACGTGCAGGTGGTTGCGGAAGACGGGCAGGTCGACCTCCGGCTCCTCCTCCCAGATGCCGAAGCCCTTGATCATCTCCAGCGGCGGCAGGCGGAGCGCGTCTCCCGCGGTCAGCCGGGCCGCTACGTTGCCCGGAATCGAGTGGACGTGAAAGCAGGCCCCGGCCTCGGGGAACAGGCGGTAGATGGCGTCGTGGAGGCTCGTCTCGGCGGACGGCCGGTCCTCCTCGCGGCCACGCTCGACGATCTCGCCGCCGGGCGCTACGCGCAGGAAGTCCTCCGGCTGCAGCCTCCCCTTCTGCTTGCCGCTGGCGGTGATCCAGAAGGTACCGTCCCCGAGGCGCAGGGAGAGGTTCCCCGCCGTGCCCATCATCCAGCCGCGCTGGTAGAATAGGCGGGCGGCGCTGGCCAGCACGTGGCGAGGATCGCGGTCGGAGAGGTCCATGCCGGCGGAAAACTCTAGCACCCCTGGTGGATCTCGGGCCGCGACCCATTGAGTCAGCGGGTTTTCCTGTTGGATCGCCGGCCGCAACCCAGTGGGTCCACGGGTTTTTCTACTGGGTTGCGATCCCGGACCCAACAAGTTCGCGGGTTTCTACTGGGTCACAGGCCGCAACCCAGTGGGTCCGCGGTTTTTCCTACTAGGTTGCGGTCTCTGACCCGATAGGTCCGCAGATTTTTCTACTGGGTCACGGAGCTCACCCGATGGGTCCGCGAGTTTTTCTACCAGGCTGCGGTCCATGACCCAATGGGTTCGCGGGTTTTTCTACAGGGCTGCGACCGCCGACCCAGTCGAGCCGCGGGTTTCTTCTGCCTGTCCGCGGAAGCGATCCCGTCCCCTTTCTGCTAGATTCACGCACCAGAAAAGTAGGACGCGCCGGGGGCGCGAGGAGGCTTGTGCATGGCAACAGTGACGATTCCCCAGGAAGGACGAAAGATCGAGGATCCGCAGGAGATCTCCAACTTTCTCGCCGGCGTCGGCATCTGGTACGGCCGCTACGACGGCTCGGATTCTCTGCCGGAGGATGCCGGCGACCAGGAGATCCTGGACGCCTACCAGGAGCACATCCAGCGGCTGATGGCCGAGGGCGGCTACGCGACGGCCGACGTCATCAACGTCAAGCCGGAGACCCCGGGGCTGGAGGCGATGCTCAACCGCTTCAACAAGGAGCACTGGCACGACGAGGACGAGGTCCGCTTCATCGTCCACGGCCGCGGCCTGTTCCACATCCATCCGAACGCGGGGCCGGTGTTCAGCATCGAGATGGTCAAGGGCGACATGATCCGCGTGCCGCGGGGCACCCACCACTGGTTCGACCTCTGCGCGGACAAGACGATCCGCGCCATCCGGCTGTTCCAGGACACCTCGGGCTGGACGCCGCACTACACGGAGACCGGCGAGGAGACGAAGTTCCAGCCGCTCTGCTTCGGGCCGTCTTACATCGCGGCCCAGAGGACCCTGTAGAGAGTGCCGCTGCCGGAGGGGATCGCGGCCGTCCTCCTCGACATCGAGGGCACGACGACCTCGATCTCCTTCGTCTACGACGTCCTCTTCCCCTACGCCGCCGACCGCCTCGACGTGTACTGCTCGCGTCCCGAGCCCGAGCCTGAGCTCGTCGAGGCGCTGGCCCGCCTGCGCGGCGAATACGACGAGGAAGCCGCGCGCGGCGCCGCCCTGCCGCCCTTCGGCGACGGCGCCGCGTACGCCCGCCATCTCATGGCCGAGGACCGCAAGTCGACCGGTCTGAAGCTGCTGCAAGGGGTGATCTGGGAGGAGGGATACCGGACCGGCGAGCTGCACGGGCACGTCTTCCCCGACGTGCCACCGGCGCTAAAAGCCTGGCATGGCGCGGGAATCCGCCTCCGGATCTTCTCCTCCGGCAGCGTCAGGGCCCAGAAGCTCCTCTTCGGCCACACCGACCACGGCGACCTGACGCCTCTCTTCGAAGGCTTCCACGACACCACGACCGGCCCCAAGCGCGAGGCCGGTTCCTACGCCGCGATCGCTGAGGCGTACGGCCTACCTGCTGGCGAGATCCTTTTCCTCAGCGACGTACGGGAGGAGCTGGACGCGGCTGTGGAGGCAGGGATGAGGACGGCGCTGATGGTGCGGCCGGGGAATCGGCCGGCGGAGGCGGGGGGACATGTCGTGTACGGAGAATTCGGAGAGTTGACGGCAACCTGAAGCCGGGTGT
>DATBGJ010000653.1:0-3671 GCA_036558045.1 Thermoanaerobaculia bacterium | reverse complement strand
CGGTGCCGGCGGCGTGGATGTTCAACGTCCTCAGCCAGAAGATCCAGCGGCTGGGCCTGGAGATGGAGAGCTCGTCCTCCGAGCTGCTCGACTACTTCCTGGAGCGGGAGGGGAACGCGTAAGCGTCTTGGGTCTTGGGCCCTCGGGTACACTACCGCCGATGGCGGTCCCGGCTCACGATCTCGAAGGGGTGCGTTCCGAGCTGCGCCGGCTCGGCTATCTCGATCACGGCTTCGAGCGCTTCCTGCTGCAGGACGCGCTGCGACCGCGGCAGCCGGCGCGGACGCTCCTCCTGCTCACCGCCAAGGTCGGGCTGCTCTCGGGCCTCGCCCTGGCGCTGGTGATGGCCCTGGCCCTCGCGGTGGCGAACGGCAACCTCACGGCGAGCCCGCTCGACCTCGCCGCCCTCGTCCTGCATCTCTTCCCGCCCCTCTCGATCGCCACCGGCGCCGCCTTCCTGGCGCTCTGCGGGGTGATCCTGCTGGTGATCCGGCTCTACCACGTCAAGCGCATCGAGACGCTCTCCTTGGGAGTCGCCCTGGCGGCGGGGGCCGGGTTGCTGGCCTTCGCGCTGCGTATTGGCAGGGAGGTCCTGGCCGAGGGGAGGCTCTCCCAGGTGGCCCTCCTCGCCGTCGTCACGCCGCCGGTGGTCTACGCGCTGATCAAGCTCGTCTACCACGGCCTGCTGACCCTCGCCATCCGGTTCACCGATTCGGCGCCGCTCGGGCGGTTGTTCTCGCGCCGCTGGCTGGGTCTCGCGATCCTCCTCGGCGTCGTGCTGCTGACGCTGCCGGCGGTGGTCTCGGCCCGGCGCTCGCCTGCTCCGCCTCCGGCCGCGCTCCCCACCGCGCCGGGAGAGCGGGTACTGCTGGTGGGCATCGACGGCGTGCTGCCCGAGGAGGCCGACTACCTGCTGGCCTTAAGCGAGCTGCCGCAGATGGGCCGCCTGGCCAGGGAGGGAAGGATGCTCGCCTACCGCCGCAAGGCCGAGCCTCCCGCTTCCTTCTGGACCGCGGTCGCCACCGGCGTGCCGGGGCCGGAGCACGGCGTCTCCTCGCTCGACAGCTTCCTGCCCCTGGGGGTCAAGACGCCGCTCGCCCGCAGCGGCCCCCTGCGGGCCTGGTGGAGCCGCGTCGAGGTGCCGCTCGGCCTCGCCGAGTACCGGCCGATCCTTGCCAACCGCCGGCGGGCGTTTACCCTCTGGGAGCTGGCGTCGCGCGGCGGCGATCCGGCCCTGGCCGTGAACTGGTGGGCCACCTATCCCGCGGAGTCGCTACCGGGGCTGGTCGTGGCGCACGGCGCCTATCAGCTCCTGCAGGAGAGGGCCGAGGGAGGGGTGGCGCCGCCCGCGGCGCGGGCCGGCGTCGCGGCGCTCGCCCGCTCCGTGGAAGGCCCGGGAGCCGACCCGCGCCTCGCCGCGGCGCTCTCCCCCGCGGCGGCCTCCTCCGTGCTCGCGCGTGCCCTGCGCCCGGACCGCTTCTACCGCGCGGTGTTCTCCCAGGGTCTCGCGGCCGAGCCCAGGGCCGCCGCCCTCTACCTGCCGGGGCTCGACATCGCCGCCGCCGGCTGGCTGGGCGGCGACGTGGCGTTCGCCGATCTGGCGCGCGGGGAGCTCATGGCGACGGACCGAGTGCTGGCCGGCGCGCTCCCCGGGTTCGGCACGGTGGCCGTGATCCTGGACCCCGGCCGGCGCCGGCAGGGAGGCGAGGGGAGGGTGCTCCTGTGGCGGCGGACCGGCTGCGGCGCCGGCGGCCGCGCCGCCACGACGCCGGAGGCGGTGGCCTCGGCCCTGCTGCGCGCCCTCGGCCTGCCGCAGAGCGAGGAGCTGCCGCCGCCCCCCGCGGTCTGCCGCTGGGCCTCTCCGCCGGTGGTCGTGGCGTCTTACGGCGAGCCCCGCCGCGGCGCACCCGGCGGCGTGCAGAGCGCGGAGTATCTGGAGAGCCTGCGCGCGCTCGGTTATCTGAGTCCCTGAAATCGGTTCAGCCGCACCCATAAGGGAAGGAGATCCACAATGTCCAGCCGTAGCGTCCTGGCCTTGCTTGCCCTTGCGGCGGTGCCAGCTTTCGCGGAGACTGCCGAGACCCCGATGCCCACGCCGGTCGTCAGCCCAACCCAACAGCGGATCGTCTACCCGGAGTCGCTGCGCGTCGAGCAGGTGGACGACTACCACGGCGTCAAGGTGGCCGATCCCTACCGCTGGCTGGAGGATCTCGATTCCGCGCAGACCCTGTCGTGGGTGACGGCGCAGAACCAGGTGACGTCGGCCTACCTCGCCGCGATCCCCGAGCGGGAGGCGATCCGCCAGCGGCTGACGCAACTGTGGAACTACGAGCGCTACGGGGTGCCG
The DNA here is from genome assembly GCA_036558045.1 of Thermoanaerobaculia bacterium. GTDB lineage: Bacteria > Acidobacteriota > Thermoanaerobaculia > Multivoradales > UBA5704 > DATARR01. The sequence goes on along the minus strand of DATBGJ010000653.1, from coordinate 1,324 downwards.
ATGCGGCGCGGGGGACGGTACTTTTTCACCCGCAACGACGGCCTGCAGAACCAGAACGTCCTCTATCGGCTCGACACCCTCGGCGGCGAGCCCCGGGTCGTGCTCGATCCCAACGCCCTGTCGCCGGACGGCACCGTCGCCGTCTCCGAGTTCAGCGTCAGCGAGGATGGCAAGCTCCTGGCGTACGGGCTCTCCTCCGGCGGCTCGGACTGGCAGGAGTGGAAGGTCCGCGAGGTGGAGTCCGGCCGCGACCTGGCGGACCACCTGCGCTGGGTGAAGTTCTCCAGCGCCGCCTGGACCCACGACGGCAAGGGCTTCTTCTACAGCCGTTACGACGCGCCCGAGGAAGGGCGGCAGCTCGAGGAGGCCAACTTCAACCAGAAGCTCTACTACCACCGGCTCGGCACGCCGCAGGCGGAGGACGAGCTGATCTACCAGCGGCCGGACCAGAAGGAGATGGGATTCATCCCCGCCGTCACCGACGACGGCCGCTACCTCGTCATCCACGCCTGGCTGGGGACGAAGACCGAGAATGGCATCTTCTACAAGGACCTGCAGGCGCCCGGCTCCCAGGTCGTCGAGCTGCTCGCGGGCTTCGACGCCTCCTATCACTTCATCGGCAACGACGGGGCGGTGTTCTGGTTCGCGACCGACGCGGGCGCGCCGCGCAGCCGGGTGATCGCCGTCGATCTCCGCCATTCCGGCCGCGAGAGCTGGCGCGAGCTGATCCCGCAGGCCGCGGAGACGCTGCAGAACGTCGTCTGCCTGGACGACACCTTCGTCGCCCAGTACCTGAAGGACGCTCACTCGCAGGTGCGGCAGTTCGGTCTCGACGGCAAGCTGCGGCGCGAGGTGGAGCTCCCCGGGCTGGGCTCGGTGACCGGCTTCACGGGCGAGCGCCGGGACCGCGAGACGTTCTACGTCTTCACCAGCTACACGGCTCCGGGCACCGTCTACCACTACGACCTCGAGACGGGCCGCAGCACCGTCTTCCGCCAGCCGCGCATCGAGGGCTTCGACGCCGACCGGTATGAAACCCGGCAGGTCTTCTTCCCGAGCAAGGACGGCACCCGCATCCCGATGTTCCTGACCTATCGCAAGGGTCTCAAGCTCGACGGCTCCAACCCGACCTTCCTCCACGGCTACGGCGGCTTCAACATCCCGGTGACGCCCCAGTTCTCCCTGCCCCAGATCGTGTGGATGGAGCGCGGCGGCATCTTCGCCGTCGCCAACCTGCGCGGCGGCGGCGAATACGGAGAGGAGTGGCACCAGGCCGGCAGCAAATTGAAGAAGCAAAACGTCTTCGACGACTTCATCGCCGCCG
>DATBGJ010000652.1:0-4069 GCA_036558045.1 Thermoanaerobaculia bacterium | reverse complement strand
CTCCGGCGACCGCCAGGAGGATCTCGTCTTCTTCGCCTTCGACCTCCTCTATCTCGACGGCTGGGACCTGCGCCGGGCGCCGCTGCTCGCCCGCAAGGGAGCGCTCGGCGAGCTGCTCGCCGGCCGCGGGGGGGCCATACGCCTGAGCGACCACGTGCCGGGCAGCGGCGAGGACTTCTACGGCCAGGCCTGCAAGTTCGGTCTGGAAGGGATCGTCTCCAAGCGCGGCGACCTGGCCTATCACTCCGGCCGCAGCAAGGACTGGCTGAAGGTGAAGTGCCTGCAGCGGCAGGAATTCGTCATCGTCGGCTTCACCAATCCCGAGAAGTCGCGCGTCGGCCTCGGTGCGCTGCTGCTCGGCGTCTACGAAGGGAAGGAGCTCGTCTTCGCCGGCAAGGTGGGCACCGGCTTCGATGACCGCACGCTGCGCGAGCTGCGGGCGCGGCTCGACGAGCTGGAGATCGAGAAGCCCGCCTTCAAGAACGCGCCGCGCGGCGCCGAGGCCCGCCGCAGCCATTGGGTGAAGCCTGATCTGGTGGCTGAGGTGGCCTTCACCGAGTGGACGGACGAGGACCTCCTCCGCCATCCCACGTTCCAGGGACTGCGCGAGGACAAGAGCCCTCGCGCGGTGGTGCGCGAGCGCCCCCAAGAGCCGCCGCCGGAAGCCCGCGCCGAGCCGCCGAAGTCGAGCCCCAAGGCCAAGAAAAAGAAGGCCGCCGTGAAGGCCGCGGTGAAGGTCGCCAAGGCTGCCAAGAAGGCGAAAGGCCCCAAGCCCGCCGTCCGCCCCGTGCCGGAGGAAGTCTCCGTGCCCTCCCTGAGGAGCCGGAAAAAGGAAGTCGAGATCGCCGGGTTCCGCATCTCCAATCCCGAGCGGGTCCTCTATCCCGAGCAGGGACTGACGAAGCGCGAGCTGGCGATCTACTACAGCCGCATCGCCGACTGGATCCTGCCGCACCTGGTGGACCGTCCCCTTACCCTGGTGCGCTGCCCCGAGGGACGTACCCAGCAATGCTTCTATCAGAAGCACATCAGCGAGCACGTCCCCGCCTCCGTGCGCCGCGTGGACGTGGGCGAGGCCGAGCCGTACGGCGCTATCAGCGATCTCGAAGGCCTGCTGGCGCTGGTGCAGATGGGCGTGCTGGAGATCCACATCTGGGGCTCGCACCGCGACAAGATCGAGCAGCCCGACTACCTCGTCTTCGATCTCGATCCCGACGAAGGCCTCGCCTGGGAGCGCGTCGTCGAGGGCGCTTATCTAATGCGCGACTTCTTGGCGGAGCTGAGTCTCCAGAGCTTCCTCAAGACCACGGGCGGCAAGGGATTGCACGTGGTGATCCCGGTCACCCGGCGCGACGATTGGGACGAGGTCAAGGCGTTCACCAAGGCGGTGGCGGACATGATCGCCGCCGCCGATCCGAAGCGCTACACCTCCAGGCTGCCCAAGGCCGACCGCAAGGGCAAGGTCTTCATCGACTACCTGCGCAACGGCCGCGGCGCCACCTCCATCTGCGCCTACTCCTCGCGCGCCCGGCCGGGAGCCACGGTCTCGGCGCCGCTCTTCTGGGAGGAGCTGGAAGCCGGCGTGCGCGGCGACAGCTTCAACGTCCGCAACCTCCCGGAGCGCCTGGAGAGCCTCCCCGCCGATCCCTGGGCGGACTTCCTGAAGGTCCGGCAGTCGATCACGGCGGCGATGAAGGCAAAGGTGGGGATGAAGTAAGCCTGACCCTCGCCCGGCGCTTCCGCACCGGGCTATCGAGACGTCGCCCAGAGGGCGATTCGCTTCAGAGAAGCGACGTTTCGATAGCCCGGTCCGGAAGCGCCGGGCAGACCGGGACCGTTCCTTGCAAAGCCCATGTACATGGACACTTCTACGAGCTCGCTCTCCAGAAAACTATCCTTCTCCATCCTCCTCCTCGCCGGCGTTGTCATGGCCGGCTGCGGCGAGCACCACAGTCTGTTCAAGCCCAAGACCCTCCCCGCCTCGCTGCGCGACCAGAAGGAGCTCATCCAGGCCTGGGAGGAGACGCGGAGCTTCTATGAGAAACGCGCCTTCCAGCCCGTGTGGTCCAACGCCGGCGGCCCGCGGCCTCAGGCGGAAGAGCTGATCAAGGCGATTCCCGCCTTCGGCGCCGACGGGCTCGACGTGCGGCGTTACCAGCCGGCCCGGCTCGCCGCGCTCCTCAAGGAAGTCAAGGAGACGAAGTCCTTCGACGATCCGGCGGCCCAGCAGCGGCTGGTGGACATGGACGTGGAGCTGACTTACACCTATCTCAGCCTGGTGAATCACCTGTCCAGAGGCCGCCTGCAGCCGAAAACGCTTCACGCCGACTGGTACACGAAGCCGCGCAACGTCGATCTCGACGCCCGGCTGGGCCAGGCCCTGACAGCCGACGACTCGCGCGAGATCGTCAACATCCTGCGCAGCCTCACGCCGCGTTATCTGCACTACGACCGCCTCCACCAGGCGCTCGTCGCCTACCGGGCTCTCCAGGCCAAGGGCGGTTGGCCCGCCGTGCCGCCGGGACCGGATCTCAAGGCCGGCGCCCGCGGACCGCGGGTGGCGGCGCTGCGGGCGCGCCTCGCCGCCTCGGGCGACTTGCCGGCCGCCGCGCCGCAGGGAAACGCCCCGGCGGCGTCCGGTGCGGCGGTCTTCGACGGCGCCGTGACCGCGGCCGTCTCGCATTTCCAGCAACGCCACGGCCTGGAGGTCACCGGCAAGGTGGACGCGGACACGCTGGCCGAGCTCAACGTGCCCGTGGAGGACCGCATCCGCCAGCTCCAGGTCAACATGGAGCGCTGGCGCTGGATGCCGGCCACCCTCGGCGAGCGCTACATCCTGGTGAACGTTCCCGAGTTCCGCCTCGACGTCATCGAGGATGGCAAGACGGTCCTGACCATGCCCGTCATCGTCGGTAAAGACCAGAGCCGCACCCCGGCGTTCAGCGACAAGATGAGCTACATCGAGGTCAACCCCTATTGGAACATCCCGAACACGATCGCCGAAGCCGAGATCCTGCCGAAGGCCGCGTCGGACCCCGGTTACCTCGCGAGCCACAACATGGAGTACGTCGGCGATCCGCCGCGGCTCCGCCAGCTCCCCGGCGGCGACAACCCGCTCGGCCAGTTGAAGTTCATGTTCCCCAACGACTTCGACATCTACCTGCACGACACCCCGGCGCATCACCTGTTCGCCAGGACGGAGCGCAGCTTCAGCCACGGCTGCATCCGCATCCAGAAGCCTTTCGACCTCGCCGTCTACCTGCTGAAGGACGATCCGAAGTGGACTCCCGAAGCCCTGCAGGCGGCCATCGACTCGGGCGAGAACCAGCAGATCTCCTTGAAGAGACCGCTGCCCGTGCACATCCTCTACTGGACGGCCTGGGTGGAGCCCGACGGCACGGTGGAATTCCGCAAGGACCTCTACGGCCACGACGCCCAGCTCGAGCAGGCGCTCGCCGCGGAGCCGCCGGTGTGGCTGGATCTGAACGTGATGAGAGGCGAGGTGAAAGCGGCGGCTAATCCCGCGGCGCCTCGTAAACCGCTTCCGGCGCTCCAGGTTCCCGAGCGTCCACCCAGCTCTTCACCAAAGTCGACAGCAGGATGACGCCGCCGCCGGCGAGCGACCACGTTCCCGGTCGCTCGCCGTGCACCAGCCAGGCCCAGATCGGGTTCAGCACCGGCTCGAGGAACAGCAGCAGCGAGGCCTCGAAGGCCCGCACCCGGCGCAGGCCGCGGATGAGAAAGAGGTAGGCGACCCCGATCTGGCAGACCCCGAGGTATCCCAGCAGGAGCCAGTCCATGGGCCGGCTCGCCACGACCGGCAGCGCCACCGGCAGGCACGCCGCCGCGGCGAAGACGTTGCCCCAGACCGCGGCCGCCGGTCCCCACGACTCACCTTCCCGGCCGAGCGCCCGCAGCCCCATGATCGTGAGCGCCCAAGTGCCTCCCGAGACGAGCGACAGGGCGTTGCCGAGCGAGGGATTGGGGGCCGTGGCCGAGACCGGATCGAAGCCGACGAAGAAAAGCCCCAGGCCGAACGCCAGGGCGATCATGAATGCGACATCGCGTC
>DATBGJ010000651.1:0-4340 GCA_036558045.1 Thermoanaerobaculia bacterium | reverse complement strand
AGCCGACCCTCGCGCAGCAGGTCCAGCACCTCGTCGGGGAGGCGCAGGAGGCGCAGCGAGTTGGTCACCGTTGTCCGCGCCTTGCCCACGCGCTGGGCGACCTCCTCCTGGGAGAGGCCGAACTTCTCCTGCAGGGCGGCGTAGGCCTCCGCCTCCTCCAGCGGGTTCAGGTCGCTGCGCTGGAGGTTCTCGACCAGCGCCAGCTCGAGCAGCTCGCGGTCGTCGGCCACCGAGCGCACGACGACGGGAACCTCTTCCAGGCCGGCCCGGCGCGCGGCGCGCCAGCGGCGCTCGCCAGCGATAATGGTCCAGCCCTCCTCCTTCTGCGTCACCACCAAGGGCTGCACGACGCCCTGGGTGCGGATCGACTCGGCGAGCTCGGCGATGGCCTCCTCGTCGAAGCGGCTGCGCGGCTGCAAGCGGTTGGGGCGCAGGCTCGCCACCGGCAGCCGGCGCACCTCCTCCTCCGGCGTTTTCTCGATCAGCGCGTCGAGGCCGCGGCCGAGACCGCGTTTCCTGGCGTTCACGCCGCCCTCCGCAGGAGCTCCCGCGCCAGCGCCAGATAGGCCTCGGCGCCGCGCGACTTGATGTCGTACTGGAAGATCGGCAGACCGTGGCTGGGCGCCTCGGCGAGGCGGATGTTGCGCGGCACGACGGTGTCGTAGACCTTCCCGGCGAAATGCGAGCGGATCTCCTCGGCCACGTCTTTGGAAAGGTTGGTGCGGTCATCGTACATGGTGAGCAGGATTCCGGCGATGGTAAGGCGGGGATTGAGGCTCGCCTGAATGCGTTTGACGGTGGCCAGCAGCTCGCTGATGCCTTCGAGGGCGAAGTACTCGCACTGCAGCGGCACGAGGATGCCGTCCGCCGCCGTCAGCGCCGCCACCGTGAGGTGGCCGAGCGACGGCGGACAGTCGAGGAGGATCGTGTCGTAACGGCCGGCGACTCCGGCGAGAAGTCCCTTGAGCTTCTTCTCCCAGCCGGCCTCGCCGACGAACTCCACCTCGACGCCGACGAGGTCCCGCTGGGAGGGCACGAGATCGAGGTTCGGAAAGCCGGTGGGGCTGACGGCTTCTTCGAGCGCCGCTTCGTTGGTCAGCACGTGGTAGAGGTTGGGGTCCGCCGCCTTGGCGCCGAGGCCGCGGGTGGCGTTGGCCTGCGGATCGCAGTCGACCAGCAGGACGCGGCGCTCGAGGGCGCCGAGGCCGGCTCCGAGGTTGATGGCGGTGGTGGTCTTGCCCACCCCGCCCTTCTGGTTCGCGATGGCGAGAATCATGTTCTTCAGGTGACTCGGCGCAAGGCCAGGATCCGCCGCCTCTCGCTCGCCGCGAGCCTGGCCTCGCCGCAAGCGGCGAGCTCCGGCGGCAGCTCGGGATCGTTCTCGCCCGCCCAGAGGAGGAGGCGCCCCTCCTCGCGCAGGCGCGCCGCGAGCGCCCTCCAGGTTTCGGCGTCGAGCCGGAGGGCCCGCGAGGTGATGATGTCAATGCTCTCCGGCAGACCGGCGGGCAGCGGAACCCGGACTCTAACATTCAGGCAGCGGCAGGGCAAAGACGCCTTGCGGGCGGCGGCGAGGAGGAAGGCCCATTTTCGTTCCCGCGCCTCGGCCAGGGTCATTTCGAGGCCAGGACGAGCGGCGGCGATCACCAAGCCAGGAAACCCGGCGCCGGAGCCCAGATCGAGCCCGGTTTTAGCGCCGGCCGGCAACAGAGGCAGCGCCGCCAGCGATTCGCCGTAGTGCCGGTCGAGGATCTCCCCCGCCGTGCCCGGCCCGATCAGGTTCGTCCGCCGGTTCCAGCGTCGCAGCTCCTCATAATGGGCGTGGAGGGCGGCGACGGTCTGCTCGGACAGGGGCTGCGGCGAGATCTCGGCGATTCCGGCCGCGAATTCGGCCGACGGGATGTCGGGCAGATTAAACGCCATGAAGGGGTCTTGGGGAGGGAACGTTCCACGTGGAACGTTCCCCGTCTCGATGTTTCCCGTGAAACCTACACCGGCCGGATCGTCACCCGCTTGAAGTAGCCGTCGCCCTCGCTCTCTGTCATTACGCCAGGGTCGTCCGCCAGGGTGACGTGAATGATGCGGCGGTCGGCCGGGTTCATCGGCTCCAGGATGCGCGGCCGGCCGCGGCGGCGGACGTCCTCGGCCATCCGCTGCGCCAAGCTGCGCAGCCGCTCCTCGCGGATCTCGTGGAAGTTGTCGCAGTCCACCCGCACGGCCACCGCCTCGCCGCAGAGACTGCGGATCATGCGCGGCAGCAGGTGCTCGACCGCCATGACGAACTCGCCGTCGTCGGCGAAGCACCAGTCGACGTCCGCCCCCGCGAGATCCACCTCCAGGCGGTCCTCGCCCTGGAAGATCTGCGGCGCGAGCTCCAGGCCGGCGATGCGGATGAGCAGCGAGGCCGCCCTCGCCGCCGCCTCGGCGAGCGGGCCGGCGGCCAGGGGAAAGCGATCCGAGACCCGCCGCGGCGTCTCCGGCAGGGTCACCAGGCCGCCGTCTTCCGAAACCGCGGGAGGCGGGGAGTCCACGTCCCGCATCGGCCGCGACAGACGCGCCTCCTCGCGGCGCCGGCGGGGGCGCTCGCGGCCTTCACGCCGCTCGCCCCGCTCGCCTCGTTCGCCGCGCCGGCCGCCGCGCTCACGCCGTCCCCGCTGGGCGGGGTGCGCCGGATCGCCGGTTCGCGCCGGCGGAGGCGCGGAACGCTCGAAGGGAGGCTGCGCCGGATCGCGGGAGAGATATGTCGAGGGCGGCGGGGGTGGATGGGTGCGCCCGCCCGGCGTCATCGGCAACGGCACCGGCGACTCCCGGCGGGGATTGTCCGGATCCACCTCGATCACCACCTTGCGGCGGGTCTTCAGGAAGCCGTGCCGCTTCTCGAGGCTGCGGTAGGCCACGTAGCTCGGGTCGAGGTTGAAGTAGTTGGCGGCCTGGATCACCGCCTGCTGCAGGGTGTCGCCGGAGAAGAACCGCCGCTTGGAATCGTTCATCGAGGACTCGGGCGGGAACTCCATGTCGTCGCCGTCCATCACTCCTCCCGCGCCTGCAAACGGTTGTAAACCTGGAGTTGCAGGATGGTCAAGATGTTGTTGGTGAGCCAGTAGAGCACCAGGCCGCTGGGGAAGCCCAGGAACAGGAAGGTCATGACGATCGGCATCAGTTGGAACATCCGCCGCTGCATCGGATCGCCCGTCTGCGGGCCCATGCGGACCTGCAAGACCTGCGTTACGCCCATGATGATGGGCAACACGTAATAAGGATCGTGGACCGAGAGGTCCTTGATCCACAGGATCCACGGCGCCTTGCGCAGGTCGACCGCCGTGGAGAGCAGGCTGTAGAAGGCGAAGAGGATGGGCATCTGCAGCAGCAGCGGGAAGCAGCCGCCCGCCGGATTGACGCCGGCCTCCTTGTAGACGGCCATGACCTCCTCATTCATCTTGCGCTGCATCTCGAGGTTCGGCTTGCCCTGCTTGTCGCGCAGCTTGGTGCGGTAGCGGTCGCGGATGGCCTGCACCTTGGGGTTCAGCTCCTGCATCTTGCGCATCGACATCGTGCTCTTGTGGGTGAGCGGCAACAGCGCCAGCTTGATGAGCACCGTCATCAGGACGATGGCCCAGCCGTAGTTGGGCACGATGTGGTCGTGGATCCAGTGCAGCCCGGCGAGCAGCGGTCGCGCCAGGAAGCCGAAGGTGCCGAGCGCCACGGCGCCTTCGAGGCCGTAGGGGAGCGCCTTCAGCCGCTCGAACTCCTTCGCTCCCCAGTAGGAGACGAGGGAGAGCCGGTCGCCGGCCGGCCGCAGGACCAGGAAGAATTCCCGCGGCAGGCCCTTCTGCTCCTTGGTGATCTGGTCCTCGGGAGGCAGCGGCACGAACGGCGCGCCGCCGGCTTCCGGCGGCTGCACGAGCACCGGCGCGAGCACCGCGCGGCCGAGCCCCGCCTGCGGGATCTGGGCGGAGAGGAAGTAGGTGTCGGCGAGGCCGATCCAGCGCAGCGACTGTCCGGTGACCTGCAGCCCCTTTTCGGCCCGTTGCGCGTCGACGAACTTCACCTCGTCGCCGGTCTTGTAGACGGCCTGCCGCCGCTCGAAGCGGCTCTTCATCTCCTCCGGCGTGAGGTTGCGCACGCCGGGCCCGACCAGCACCCCCCAGTCGGTATGGCCGGGCACTTGGATCTCCACCGTGAGCAGGCCCCGATCGTCGAAGCGGAAGCTCTTCTCGGCCTCTCCCAGGGGACCGCTGTAGCGGAAGCGGACGGAGCGGCCGTCCGCGGTCCTCTCGAACCCGAAGAGGGCCTGGTCGAGCGGATGCGGCTGCAGGCCGCGCGCCGTCGTCAACGCGTAGGGA
>DATBGJ010000650.1:0-3182 GCA_036558045.1 Thermoanaerobaculia bacterium | reverse complement strand
GGGGTCCGTGGGGGCCACGCCGAAGAGCACGCTCGCCAGCACCTTCCGGAGGGCGATGGCGCCGACGACTCCGAGGAGGAGGCCGAGCCCCACCAGCCAGGCTCCCTGCGCCAGGATCATCCGTAGCACCTCACGCGCCTGCGCGCCGATCGCCATGCGCACGCCGATCTCCTGCGTGCGCAGCTCCACCATGTAGGCCAGCACGCCGTAGGTGCCGACGGCGGCGAGGGTCAGCGCCACCAGGGAGAAGATGAGGACGAGGAAAGCTATGAAGCGCGGCTGCGCCACCGACTTGTAGACCACCTGCTCCATCGTCCGCACGTCCGCCACCGGCAGCGCCGGGTCCAGGCGGTGGATCTCGTTGCGCACGGGATTGACCAGGCTCATCGGGTCCTGCCGCGTGCGCAGCACGAGGTACAGGGTGTCCGGCACGCCGCCGATCGTCTCCTGCGTCTGGTCGTGCAGGAAGTACACCTCCGTGCCGGTCTTCTTGTCGAGCCCGCCCTGCTTGACGTCGGCGACGACGCCGACGATGGAGAGCCACGGCGAGCTGCCGTCCCGCGAGGGCGCGCGGATGCGCCGGCCGAGGGGGCTCTGGCCGGGCCAGAAGAGCTTCGCCATGGTCTGGTTGACGAGCACCACGGGAGTCGAGCCCCGCGCGTCCTGGGTCTGGAAGGGACGTCCTTCGACGATGCGGATGCCCATGGTCTTGAAATAGTCGTGGGTGACGGTCTGCCAGTAGTCGGCGTTCTGGATCGGACCGTCGGGAGTGCGCGGTATGCCTTCGAACTCCATGTCGTTGGCGTCGACGTTGCGGTTGGGCGGCAGGCCGTACATGGCGGCGGCGCTCTCGACGCCGGGCAGGCGCGAGACCTGGGCGAGCAGCCGCTGATAGAAGCCCGTCACCTGCTCGGGCTTGTCGTAGGCGGCGTCCGGCAGCGAGAGCTGGAGGGACAGGAGGCCGTGCGGATCGAAGCCGGGATCGACGTTCTGCAGCAGCCAGAAGCTGCGGATCAGCAGGCCGCCGCCGATCACCAGCGTGGCGGCGAAGGCCACCTCCAGCACCACCAGCACGCGCCGCAGCAACTGGCGGCCGGTTCCCGCCGTGGCGCGTTGGCCGCCCTCCTTGAGCGACGCGAAGAAGGCGCCGGCGCGGGCGTGGAGGGCCGGCGCCAAGCCGAAGAGGACGCCGGTCAGCAGCGAGACGCCGAAGGTGAAGAGGAGGCTGCGCCCGTCGACGCCGATCTCGTCCACCCGCGGCAGGCTCTCGAGGTTGGCGGCCACGATGCCCTTGACTCCCCACCAGGCGAGGAGCAGTCCGAGAGCGCCGCCGAGCAGGGCGAGCAGCACGCTCTCGGTGAGGAACTGGCGCAGCAGGCGGCCGCGCGCGGCGCCGAGGGCGGTGCGGATGGCCACCTCCTTCTGCCGCGCCTCGGCGCGCGCCAGCAGCAGGTTGGCGACGTTGACGCAGGCGATGAGCAGCACCAGCCCGACGGCGCCGAGCAGCAGCCGGATCTTCGGCCGCACGCCGCCGACCAGGTCGTCGAGCAACGGCTGGATGACCAGGCGGTGGCCGTCGGGGCCGGGCGTGTGCTCGGACGGCATCTCCCGCCGCCAGCGCGCCAGCAGGCCTTCCATCTCGGACCGCGCCTGGGCGAGCGAGACGCCGTCCTTGAGGCGGCCGACGAGGAAGAGGTAGTGATTGCCGCGGAAGCCCGGCTTGGCCGGATCGAGCGCCAGCGGGACCCATGCCTCGATACGCTCGTTGCCGATGGTGAAGCCGGGCGGCATGACGCCGATCACCGTACGGTCCACGCCGTCCACCTTGACGCGCCGGCCGATCACGTCGCGGTCCGCTCCGAAGCCGCGCCGCCAGAGGCCGTCGGAGAGCACCACGACCTTCTCCGTGTTCGGCAGGTCCTCGGCCGGCGAGTAATAGCGGCCGGCCTCGGCGCCGACCCCTAACGCCTTGAACAGCCCCGCCGTGGCGAACGCCGCGTCGGCGCGCACCGGCTCGCCCTGCCCGGCGATGTTGACGGCGCCCGTCACGTACGCTCCCAGGCTCCCGAAGCTGCGGTTCCACCGGCTGTAGTCGGTGAACTCCATGGGATCCACCCAGAAACGGTCGAAGCCCATGGCGGGAAACTGGCTGTAGACGATCGCCAGCCGGCCGGAGTCCCGGTAGGGCAACGGCTTGAGCAGCACGGAATCCGCGACGCTGAAGATGGCCGCGTTGGCGCCGATGCCGAGCGCCAGCGTGAGGGCGGCCAGCAGCGTGAAGCCGGGGCTGCGCAGCAGCAGGCGGCCGGCGTAACGGAGGTCCTGGAGCAGGGCTTTCATCGTATGGATCTCCCTCGAACCCTCATTCTACGATGACCGTGGTAGTTGGTTGCATCACCGCGGCGCCCCGGGTGTCTCGATGCGCAGCCGGCCATCCTCCTGGAACCGCACGAGGATCTCACCGCTGCGGTCCGTCCGCAAGATTCGCGCTCCGTGCTCCTCCAGGCGCTCGACGACATCCGGTGCAGGATGGTGATACAGGTTGTCGACGCCGGCCGAGATCAGGGCCAGCCGCGGCGAGGCGGCGTCGAGAAAAGTCGCGGTGGACGAGGTGCGGCTGCCGTGGTGGGCCACCTTCAGGATGTCCGTACGCAGGAAGCGGGCGCAGCAATCGGCCAGATGGTGCTCGGCCCAGCTCTCGATGTCGCCGGTGAGCAGGACGCGCCGGCCGCGGACCTCGGCGAGGAGGACGAGCGAGCGCTCGTTCACCTCGTGCCGGTCGTCCGCCTCCGGATGCAGGACCGTGAGGCGCCAGCGGCCGAGGGTCCTCCTCTGCCCTTTGGCCAGAAAGCGCGTGCGGACGCCCGGGACCGCCAGCAGCCGGCCGGCGCAGCTCGCGAGGTCCCAGCCCGGAGCCGTCCAGACCTCGTCGACCGGGAGGTAGGCGGCGATGTCCACCAGGCCGGAACAGTGGTCGCGGTCGGGGTGGGTCATGACGAGAGCGTCCAGCCGGCGCACCCCTTCCGCCAGCAGGGCCGGCAGCAGGACGCGCCCGCCGAGATCGCCGTTCAGCCAGCCGCCGCCGTCCACGAGAATGGCGCGGCCGCCGTCGCGCAGCAGGATCGAGTCGCCTTGGCCGACGTCAATCATCGCCAACTCGGGATCGCGGCGGCCGGAGCCCG
>DATBGJ010000649.1:0-4744 GCA_036558045.1 Thermoanaerobaculia bacterium | reverse complement strand
TCATGCTTGCGGACGCCAGAGCCATCACGGAGGAGGAGTTCCGCATCGCCCGCGAGCGGGGCCTCCGGCGTCTCGATCCAGGCTACTTCCGAGGCAGCAGACTCGTAACAGGGATCGGCGCTTCGGGACGAGCCTGCGGCGAGACGTTGTCTCCAGCGCGAAGAATCGTCCGCGACATGTAGACGCCGTCCTTGGGCTCCCGGTAGACCTCCAGGCACCAATCCACCAAATTCTCCAGCCAGTATTCGGGAATCTCCGTGCGGGCATAGAGGCTCGCCTTCTCGCGGTCACGGAGGAGGGAGCTGTCCGCGACCTCGACGACGAGGACGGCTGTGGAAGGATGAACATCGGGAGAGTCCTGAAGTTCCCCAAGAATCACTGCCAGATCCGGCTCGGGCTCCGAATCGAAACCCAGGGCCAGAGGCATCTGAACGCGGATATGGAACCCCTCAGAAAACAGTAGCGACAGAGCGCTCTGGGCCAACAGGACTCCCTTCGCATGACGTCCGCTCTGAGGGCTCATCTCGAGGATGACTCCATCCACCAGCTCGAGTCTCTCTTCATCAAAGAAGCCCTGCTCGACGAGGCGCTCATATTCCTCCCGGGTCCAGCGGCGAGTCTTCTCGACGGTTGCGGCGGCCATCACCATTCTCCTGGTACTGACATCAGGACGATTCTATCGCGTCTTCTCCTTCTTCCACCCTACCCACCCCGGCCCGCGAACCACGCGTCCCGCCGCCGCGCCGGTGGGCTCGCCGTCCTTGAGCACCTGGACGCCGTTGACGAAGACGTGCCGCATGCCGGTGGCGTACTGGTGCGGCTTGTCGAAGGTGGCGTGGTCCTGGATCTTCGCCGCGTCGAAGACGGCGATATCGGCGAAGTAGCCGTCCTTGAGCAGGCCGCGGTCGCGGATCTTGAGGTTGCCGCTGGGCAGGGAGGTCAGCTTGCGGATCGCCTCCTGCAGCGGGATCACCTTCTCGTCGCGCACGTACTTGCCGAGCACGCGGGCGAAGTTGCCGTAGGCCCGCGGATGGGGATTGGACTTGAGGAAGACGCCTTCCGTGGCCGGGGCCTCGGCGTCGGAGCCGAAGCTCAGCCAGGGTAGGGAAATCTGGCGGCGGACGTTGTCCTCGGACATCAGGAAGTAGACGGTTCCCACCCGGCTGTCGTCCTCGATGACGAGGTCCATCGCCGTCTCCGCCGGCGAGGTGCCGCGCATCCTGGCGACCTCGGCGAGGGTCTTGCCGGTCAGCGGCTTCAGCTTGTCGTTCTTGAAGGCGACGAGGAGGATTTTCTCCGGCCCGGCGGCGACGAAGAAGTTCTCCCAGGCATCGGTCGGCGTCTCCATCTCCTGCTTGACCTTGGCGCGCGTGGCCGGATCCTTCATGCGGGCGATCCAGGCTTCGAGGCCGCCTTCCTGCACCCAGGGCGGCATGGAGGCGTCGAGGCCCGTGGCGCCGGCGGTGTAGGTGTACATGTCGGCGGTGATCCTGAGGCCGGAGGCGCGGGCGTCCGCGACCTTCTTGATGGCGGCGTCGAGCTTGCCCCAGTTCTGCCGGCCGCCTGCCTTCAGATGGTAGATCTCGGCCGGGAGCTTGGCGCGGCGGGAGATCTCGATCAGCTCGTCGATGGCTTCGAGCAGGCGGTTGCCTTCGCTGCGCATGTGCGAGATGTACATGCCGCCGTACTTCGCGGCTTCCTCGCAGAGGGCCACCAGCTCGTCCGTTTTGGCGTAGAAGGCGGGTGCGTAGATGAGCGAGGAGCCCACGCCCAGCGCTCCTTCTTCCATCGCCTGGTCGACCAGCTTGCGCATGCGCGCCAGCTCCTCGGGCGCGGGCGGCCGGTCCGCGTAGCCCACCTCGTGGACGCGCACCGTCGTCGCGCCGACGAAAGAGGCGACGTTGGGCGCGATGCCGCGCGCCACGAGCTGGTCGAGGTATTCGCCGAGAGTGGTCCAGGTGACGTCGTACTTGATGTCCCCCTGCTGCTCGACGGCCTCCTTCTTCATGGCGTCGTTGAGCGGACCCATGGAGTTGCCTTCGCCCATGACCTCCAGGGTGACGCCCTGGCGGAGGTCGCTCTGCGCGCGGCCGTCCACGAGCAGCGATTCCGTGGCCCAGCTCAGCATGTTGACGAAACCCGGCGACACGGCGAGGCCCTTGACGTCGATCTCCGTCCTGCCCTTGGCGCCGCCCAGCGCGCCGACGGCGGCGATGCGGTCTCCCTGGATGGCCACGTCGCCGGCGTACGGTTTGCCGCCCGAGCCGTCGTAGATCGTGCCGCCGCGCAGGACGAGGTCGTACGTCTTCGGCTCCTCGGCGCGAACGTCAGCGGGATAGGCGAACAGCAGACAGAGGACGGGCAGCCAGGCGGTCGATCGGCGCATGGGATCTCCTCGAAAGATCCTGGGATTCTAGCGTGAGGAGGCCTACTTCACAGCCAGCTTCTCGCCGCCGGACTGCTCGAAATCGGGCATGAAGACCACCAGCCCCTTGTCCGGCATGCTGCGCGAGTAGCCGGCCACCAGTTGCTGGTTGTACTTGGCGAGGTAGAAATTGAAGGGATCCTTCGGGTCCGCGTCGATGATCTGGAGATCGGCGCCGTGCATGGTCATCTTGCCGAAGCTCAGCTCGCCGCCGCGGTAGAACATGTAGTGCTCCGCCTTGGAGAAGGGCGGCTTCAACGTTCCCTTGTCCGCGCCGCCGCCGAAGACCTGGACGATGCGGTCTCCCTCGATGCGCACCGCCGTCACCCGGCCGACGATCCTGGGAGGAGGCGTCACGCGTTCGGGATCGAGGATCAGGTCGTTCTCGACGACCCGCACGCCGCGCGATGCGATGGGCTTGATCATCTCCGAGAGCTCGATGTCGAGGAGATCGAGCAGGCCCTTCACCGGCAGATCCCCGGCCTTGATCGAGGTGGGATGCAGGCGGATGTCCCCCTCCGGAGTCACCGAGAGATCGCCTTCGATGGTGGTGTGGATCTTGATCTTCTTGTTCAGGGTGGCGGACTGGCGGAGCTTGCCGTCGTGGATCTCGATCTTGACGTCGCTGACCGGTGCGTTTGGATAGTTGAAGACGTAGTTGTTCATCAGCGCGCTCATGCTGGCGGGGCTGAGCGCGATCTCGCCGGCGTCGATCTTGACCTTGAAGCTGCTCGGCTCGTCGAACCAGGGCGGCTTGTCCTCGTCGGTGGGCTGCAGCTCGCCGCGCAGCCAGCGCACCTCCATCACCGTCCAGGGATCGATGCGGAGGTCGACACCCTTCATCTCGGTGCGGACGGCGCCGCCCGAGCCCGGCTCGCGCGGGTGCGGCGTGCCGGGAACCGGATGGGTCGTGTCGGCGTTACCGCCCCCGCAGCCGGCCAGCGCCAGACCGAAGAGCAAGACGCATGACAGAAGACCCCTCTCTCGCACGCCGCCGTTTCATTGCAGCATGCGTGCCGGCCGTTGACAGGGCGGCCACATAGGGCCGCCCCCTACTACCAGGCTCCGGCCAGCGGTTTCCAGCCGCCGCGCCGCGGCCCGAAGCGGAACGTGGCGTCGGGGTTTCCCGCCGCGAGAGCGTTCTTCAAGCGGAAGGTGGCGGAGGTCGGATCGTAGGCGCCGATGCCGTCCTTGCCGTCGCCGTCCCAGTCTCCCGCCACCGGCAGGGAGCCGCGGCCGCGCGGCCCGAACTGCACCTGCACGTCCGGTCCGCTGCCGAGGAAGGAATCGACGAGGACGAACACCGACTCGGCCGGATCGAAGAGACCGACGGTATCCGCGCCGTTGCCGTCCCAGTCGCCCGCCAGCGGAATGAGCGGCGCTCCCGGCGAGCCGGCCGCGAACGTGAGATCGAAGCCGGAGCCGGCGTCGGAGTTCTTGAGATGGAAGGTGCCGGTATTCCGGTCGTAGAGGCCGACGGTGTCCCGGCCGTCGCCGTTCCAGTCGCCGACCACCGGAGTCACGTTGGCGGAAGGGGCGTCCACCTGAAAGATGACGTCCGAGCCGCCGCCGGGCGTGGAGTTCTTGAGCCGGAAGATGGCCGTCGCCGGATCGTAGAAGCCCACGGTCGTCCGGCCGTCGCCGTCCCAGTCGCCGGCGAGCGGCACCCAGCCGCTGCGGCGCGGGCCGAAGCGGATGACGGTGACCTTGGCCGCGGCGGAGTTGGCGCTCTTGATCTGGAACTTGGACGACACCGGATCGAAGAGCCCGACGGTCTCCGCCCGGCCGCCGGCCGACTCGCCGGAGAAGCGGAAGAGCTGGCCGTTGAGCGTCACGGCGTAGAGCTCGCCGGACGAATCCTCGCCGAAGGACGCGAGCGACGAAGCCCGTCCGGCGATGGTGCGCACGGTGAAGCCCTGGCCTTGCCGAAAGGCGGCCCAGATCTCGCCGGAGCAGAAGTCGCCGAAGACGTAGGCGCCGCGGAGCTGGGCCGCGCGGTTGCCGCGGTAGACGAAGCCTCCCGTCACCGAGCAGCCGGGACCGTGGTCGTACTCCAGCACCGGCGGCGTGAAAGCCGAAGAGTTGCAGGCCGGAGTCGAGGCCGGGCAGGCGTCGCGCGTGGAGCAGAGGGTCCCCTCCATCACTTTCCAGCCGTAGTTCTCGCCGCCCTGCGAATTGGCGGGCTGAAAGTCGATCTCCTCGCGCTGGTTCTGGCCCACGTCGCCGATCCACAGGTCGCCGGTCTGCCGGTCGAAGGCGAAGCGCCAGAGATTGCGGAAGCCGCTCGCCCACACCTCGTCCCGCGGATCGCCCGGGCCG
>DATBGJ010000648.1:0-3916 GCA_036558045.1 Thermoanaerobaculia bacterium | reverse complement strand
GGGAGGGTTTGTTCATGGGTTCGGCCCACCGGGAGGCATTATCGCCGATGTGCGGCCGGATCGACGAGGCTTTCCCGTGCCTCAGCGCCCGGCACGAATGCCGACGCTGTAGCTAGAGTCGGACTGCGCCAGAGTGGTGTTCATGTTGAGTAGAATCGCTTTGGATTTGGTCCAAGAAAGTCGTGCCAGCGGCTTTGGGAATCTGGCGCACTTATGGACTCTTCACAGACAACGACATATCCCGCATGGTCGAAGTCCAGTTTGTCTCAGATCTAATCATCAACCTCTTGGATGGCCTCCAAGACTTCTCGGCAAAGGCGATCGATTCGTACTATGAGCGGTACCCAACTGGTGAGCGCATCCTCGAACACTTCGCTGCGGCTCGCCCCGCGTGCCAGTCGATCCACCTGCCGCAGCAGGGAAGCCTCAACCGTCATCGAAACTTTGGCCTTCGGCATTATCCACGCTACGATACGGTCTCCCGCTCGCAACCTCACGGCGGCTGCACGGAAGGTCGCGACAAACCAGGCGTTGGGACGGTTTCGCTCAGGCGCCTCTGCTATGATTTCGGCGATGGACGAAAACCGCCCGCCTTATAGGCTCAAGGCTCCCGGCTCTTCGGATGCGGGTCCCCCGCGGCACCTACCGGGCCGCGGCTCCTTCCCCGGGCTCGACGATCATCTGGTCGAGGCCGAGATTACGCGCGACGAGATCATCGGCGGCCAGCGAGTGGTCTTGTCGCCGGCCCATGAGCCCCACGCCACGGAGCACACCGAGCTCGACTACGTCGTGCGGGCCCATGTGGCTCCCGGCTACGGCGCGGCGACGGACCTCCTCACCCGCCACGACGAAGAGTCCGACTTCGCCACCGATACCTGTGTGCGCAAGAAGGGCGTCGATCCTCAGACCGGCGGACGCTATCTGGAGGAGATCGCCTTCGAGGTGGTGTCGGAGCAGAAAGAGCGGTATGTAAGAGAGAAAGCCCTGCGGATGCACCGCCGCGGGGTGCGGCGGATCTTCGCGGTCTGGACCAAAGATCAGCGGGTCTGTGAGTGGTCCCCCGAGGGCCAGAGCTGGCGGCGGTTGGCGGCGGACGCGCGGATCGAGGATCCATGTCTCGTTACACCGCTCAAGGTGGCCGCTCTGCTCGACGCCGCCGCAGCGGACGACGCCGTAGTCGCGGCCCTGGCCGCCAAGGGGAATCCAGCGATCCGGCAGCGGGAAGCCGAGGGAGAAGCCAGGGGACAAGCCGCGGCCATTCTCAAGGTCTTGGAAGCGCGAGGTGTGGCGGTCAACGAAGCGCAGCGGCAGGAGATCCTCTGCTGCCACGACCTCGATCGCCTGGACCAGTGGCTGAGCCGGGCCATCCAGGCTGCCTCCGCCGACGAGGTGCTGTCGAGCTCCTGAGTCCCTCCCGAGCCCGCCGTGAACCGGGCATCGCCAGTTGCGCCACAGCGCCGGAGAGAGAAGAAGTGCCCCGGAGAAGAAGTGCCAGGCGATTCCCCAGGTTGCCTTGGGCGTCCGGTGCCGCCGCGCTACCGCTGAGAAGTGCCGACAAGATGAGCAGTACGCTTGGCTAAAAACGCCCAGCAACTTGGCACTTCCAGGGAGATTCGTCTTCCGAAGCGCGCCTTCCATCGCCTGTTGCTGGCGGGGCAGAGGCAGCGCCAGTATGCTAAGTGCCAGCAAATCAGCCGCTTAGGACGATGGGCGGCCGCTTGGGATCCCAGGGCGGTCGACATGTTATCCCGCGGTGCCGACGCCGATCATCCTGAGGCTGACGGCGGTCAGGTTGAAGATGACAACGGTCATCCTGAGGCTGACGTGCGTCAGGTCAAGGATGACTCAAGTATTCTTCAAGCTGACAGGTGTCACGTTGAACATGACCACTGGTCATCCTGAGGCTGACCGCGGTCATGTCAAGGTTGACTCAAGTATTCTTCAAGCTGACAGGTGTCATGTTGAACATGACTCCCGTCATTCTGAGGATGACTTCAGTCATGTTGAGGATGACAGCAGTCAGGTTGAGGATGCCTCCGGTCATCCTGCCGATGTTCGGCTCCCCCCTCGCCAGGCATTGCTGACGCTCGACGGCGGTGAGGGAGTCCGCCTCTCCCGGCCGTTGTAACGATGGAGGCGGGTGCGTCGCCTGTAGAGGGTGACGGGAATCCATCGGAAAGGCAACCGGCCATGACCAAAGAGTTCGTGAAGATGCTGGCGCTCTCCCTCACGTCCGTGCTGCTGCTGTTCGCGGCGGCGACTCTCTCCGCGTCCGGGATGTAACTGGCGCGACGAACGGCCCCGCTTCCGCGTAGGCTAGGGGTGTGGAGCCGGTCCGACCCTGCCTCGTAGCCTTGATTGCGGCAGTCCTTTTCGCGCCGACGCTTGTCTCCGGCCGGCCCGCGGTCTCCTCCCTGCGCTCCCTGACCCTCGATCTTCCCGGCGCGCCCGCCGCCGTGGTGTCCTCCGACGTGGATGGCGACGGCCGGCGGGATCTCGTCGTCGTCGTCGCGTTCAATCAGTGGGACGAGATCGCCATCACCGAGAGCAGCACGATGGACGACGTGACGGGGCTGGTGGAGGTGATGACCATCGTGCCGGCGGTGATGGACCGCCGCGAGGTGCGGATCTACCGCGCGCGGGAGGACGGCTCCTACGAGCCGCCGCACAGCCTGCCGCTCCCTCTCTCCGTGCTGGGCCTGGAGGCCGGACCGCCGGGCACGCCGGTCGTGGCTCTCACGGACGAGGGCGCGAGCGTGCTGCGGCTCGGCGCGGACGGCGCGCCGCGGCTGGAACCGTGGATCACCGATCCGCCGGTGCTCGCCGGCACCGGCAATTTCCTCGGCGATCTCCACCTGATGCAGGACGTCAACGGCGACGGCGCCGCGGATCTCCTGCTGCCGGGCCGCGACAGCCTCGCCGTGTATCTCGGCCGTGGGGAAGGCAAGGGGCTGGCGCGCCGGGCGGCCTCGCGCCTGCCGGTGCCGGGGGAGCGGTACCGCTCGGTGGCCAGCGATCTGGAGCATAAATATCCGCTGCCGGACGTCGAGGACGTCACCGGCGACGGCCGGCCGGACCTCGTCTTCCGCGATCCGGCCCGGCGCTGGCGCGCGGTCTGGGTGGCGCGCAACGCCGGCCAGGGACGCTTTCTGCCGGCGGTCGAGGTGCCCCTCGGCACGGGCGAGCGCCGCGGCCCCAATCCCGTCTGGATGGGCAGCCTCACCGGCGACGGCCAGCCGCAGGTCGTGTTCCGCCAGAGCCTGGACGATCCCAAGCGCGGCGGTCTGCGCAAGGAGCTGGAGAAGGCCCGCCAGCCGCACGGCCGGCTCACCCTGCGGCGGCTGAGCAAGGACCTCGTGCCGGAGAAGACGCCCTACCGCACGTTCGACGTCACCGGCTACGGCTTCGAGGACGCGGAGAGCGAGATGGACCTGCCGGGAGGCTTCCGCGACCTCAACGGCGACGGCCGCCAGGACCTCGTCACCATGACTCTCGACGTCGGCCTGCCGAAGCTCCTCGGCAGCCTCGCCACCAAGCGGCTCAGCGTCGGGCTCGACTTCCACGTCTGGTGCCAGCAGCCGGACGGTGGCTTCCGCGCCGTGAAAGGGCTCGACCTCTCCGGCACCTTCCGCGTCGATCTCGACGACCTGCGGGTGAGCCAGCTCTCGCTCTTCTCGGGAGATTTCGACGGCGACGGCCGCGCCGACTTCGTGCAGCTCGGCCGCGGCCGGAGGGTGACCATCCACCGCGGCCGGCCGGACTGCAGCTTCCCCGCCGCGCCGGACCTCGCCTTCGACCTGCGCGAGGAGCCGCGCGACCTCTCGCTGGTGCAGATCCGCGACCTCGACGGCGACGGCCGCTCGGACCTCCTCGTCGTGCAGCCCAAGGGCGCGGCCGAGGCGGGGTTCGCTCCGGC
>DATBGJ010000647.1:0-4578 GCA_036558045.1 Thermoanaerobaculia bacterium | reverse complement strand
CTCATGGAGCAGCCACGGGCTGAGGAGGAGGAGATAAAGCGGCGCCGTGGACTGCAGGTAGATGGCGCTCGCCGCCGTGGTCAGCTTGGTGGCGAGGACGAAAAGGATGAGGGTGGCCGCGTAAGCCAATCCCACCCCGAGCACCCGCGGTCCCGGCCGCCGCCGGGCCTCCGGCATCAGCACGAACAAGGTCGCCGCCGCGATCGCCGAGCGGAAGAAGGCCACCTGCCAACCCATCAGGTGGACCGACTTGATGACCGCGCCGCCGGAGGAAAACAGCGCCGCCGCCGCCAGCACCTCGAGACGGGCGGCGAGAGGGGTAGCGGTACGCTCGGTGGACATGGGAGGGGCGGACGGAGCCGGGAGATCTTATGCTAGCCTGTCTCCATCGCGAGGAAAGGAACCGCCACGAGTCAGCCAGACCCCATGCCCGAGCCGCAGAGAAAGATCTTCGTCCTCGACACCTCGGTCATCCTCTACGACTTCAACGCTCTGCAGAACTTCCAGGAGCACGACGTCGCCATCCCGATCACCGTGCTGGAGGAGCTGGACCAGTTCAAGAAAGGCAACTCCGTCCTCAACCTGCAGGCGCGCGAGTTCATCCGCCAGCTCGACAAGCTCTCGGACCACAACATGCTGCACGAGTGGATCCCGCTCGACGGTCCCTCCCGCGGCAAATTCCGGGTCATCGCGGAAGAGAACGGCGCGGTGGACGCCGGCGAGGTGTTCGGCTCCCGCAAGGCGGACCACCGCATCCTGAACGCCGCTCTGGGGCTCGCCAAGCTGGAGCCGCAACGGCCGGTCATCCTGGTGAGCAAGGACGTCAATCTGCGCCTGAAGGCGCGCGCCCTCAATCTGGCGGCCGAGGACTACGAGACGGTCAAGATCAAGGACCTCGACCACCTCCCCAAGGGCAAGAACGAGGTCGAGGTGGCGAACGGCGCGGCCATCGACCGCCTCTACCAGGAGGAGTGGCTGCCGGTCGAAGCCGTCCTCGAAGGGCGGCCGCCGTGCAACCAGTACTACATCCTGCGCTGCGGCTCGAAGTCGGCGCTCGCCTACTACAACTCGCGCACCGACCGCATCGAGCGCGTCCACAAGCCGCTCGCCTACGGCATCTCGCCGCGCAACGCCGAGCAGACCTTCGCCCTGCACGCCGTGCTCAATCCCGACGTGCCGCTGGTCACCCTCTCCGGCGCCGCCGGCACCGGCAAGACCCTGCTCGCCCTCGCCGGCGCCCTCGAGCAGCGGCGGCACTTCCGGCAGATCTACCTCGCGCGGCCCATCGTGCCGCTCTCCAACCGCGACATCGGCTTCCTGCCGGGGGACATCCACTCGAAGATCAACCCGTTCATGCAGCCGTTGTGGGACAACCTGGGGATCATCAAGAACCAGTTCGACGAGAAGGAGCGCGAGTACAAGAAGGTCGACGAGCTGGTGGAGAGCGAGAAGCTCCACATCGTGCCGCTCGCCTACATCCGCGGCCGCAGCCTCTCGAACGTGATCTTCATCGTCGACGAGGCGCAGAACCTGACGCCGCACGAGGTGAAGACGATCATCACGCGGGCCGGCGAGCGCACCAAGATCATCCTCACGGGCGACATCTTCCAGATCGACACTCCCTACCTCGACGCCCACAGCAACGGCCTCTCGTACCTGATCGACCGCGTGCGGGGAAATCCCCTCTACGCGCACGTCAACCTGGAGAAGGGGGAGCGCTCGGCGCTGGCGAACCTGGCGAGCGTGATGCTGTAACCTCACGGCTGGGCCGGGGGTGAGGGCCCGAGGTCCGGCTTTTGCATTTTCGGCTCGCCGAGGTACCAACGGCGCGGTGGCGCCGCTTGCCAGACGAGCCCGAACTGCCCGGTAGCGGCGCTCAGGATGCGCTCCATGGCGACGTCCACGGAATCGGTGAAGAGGATCCTCTCGCAGTCCGCCGGCAGGATCGTCTTCTCCTCGACCATGCGATGACAGAGGAAATCGTGCAGCGGCTGCCAGTACTCCGTGCCCATCAGGATGAGCGGGAAGTCCTTGATCTTGCCCGTCTGGATGAGCGTCGCGCACTCGAAGATCTCGTCCATGGTGCCGAAGCCGCCGGGGAGGACCACGAAGGCGTAGGAGTACTTGACCAGCATCACCTTGCGGACGAAGAAGTAGCGGAACTCCAGGTAGCGGTCAACGTAAGGGTTGGGCACCTGCTCTTTCGGCAGCACGATGTTGCAGCCGATGGAGGGGGCGCCGACGTCGCGGGCGCCGCGGTTGGCGGCCTCCATGATGCCCGGCCCGCCGCCGGTGAGGACGGTGAAGCCGGCGCGGCCGAGCCGGCCCCCCATCTCCCGCGCCAGGGCATAGTACCGGTGGTCCTCCTGGAACCGCGCCGAGCCGAAGACGGTGACGCAGGGACCCACGAAGTGGAGGCCGCGGAAGCCGCGGATGAAATCCGCGCCGATGCGGAACAGACGGCCGAGCTCGGAGGTGCGAGTATGCGGCCCCTCGAGGAAGTGCCCATCCTCGGCGAGCTCCGTACCCTTGCCCCAACGCGGCGGCTCGCCGCTCTGCGCCGCCGCTTCCTTCTCCACCTGCGGAGCCGGGCCGGGAGCCTTCTCGGGGCGGATCTCCTCCATGGCGGTCAGCTTAGCAAAGGGCGGGCCGAGGGGGGACGCCTGGGAGAGGACTTTGCCCGTAGGGTGCGCTGTGCGCACCATAACGTTGCGGTGCGCACAGCGCACCCTACAATGCTCGCTCCGTTCGGTTTCGTCCCCCCTCGCCCGTCAGGGAGAGGGGGACAGGGGGTGAGGCTTCGGAGGGCAGACCGCTCCGCCGTCCTCTGCCTTCTGTTCCTGCTCTTCGCCTCTCCCATCCCCTCCGCCGCCCGCCAATCCGAGCCCGCCCCCCAGCGCTTCCCCAACGTCGTCATCCTCACCGTCGACACCCTGCGCGCCGACCGCCTCTCTTCCTATGGCTATCGCCGGCCGACGACCCCTCATATCGACCGCCTGCTGGCGAGCGGCGCGCGCTTCACCGAGGCGCGGACGGTCGAGCCGCTGACCAATCCCGCCCTCTGCTCGATGTTCACCTCGCTCTATCCCCACGAGCACGGCGCCACCCGCAACGGCCTGCGCCTGCGGCCGGACCTTCCTTCCGCCGCCCGCGTCCTGATGCGCCGCGGCTACCGCAGCGCCGCCTTCGTCGGCAACTGGACGCTGAAGGACCGCATCTCGGGGCTGGGCGACCACTTCGAGCGCTACGACGAAGTCTTCACCCGCAAGCGATGGCTCGGCCTCTTCAAGGGCGAGGCCACGGCCGAGGACCTGACCGACGCCGCCCTCGCCTGGCTGCAGGAGGCGCGGGGCAAATCGTCCCGTCCCATCCTCCTCTGGGTCCACTACGTCGAGCCGCACGCGCCGTACCGGCTGCAGGAAGGCTTCGCCCGTCCGCTCGGCGTCGCCGTGCGCGGCGAGGTCTCCCGCCAGGACCGGTACGACACCGAGATCGCGTTCGTCGATCACCACCTCGGCCGCCTGTTGGAAGCTTTCGATCGTGACCCGGCTCTCAAGGCCAATACGCTCTTCGTCTTCGCCGCCGATCATGGCGAGAGCCTGGGCGAGCACGGCTATTGGGGGCATGGCCGCAACCTCTTCGAGCCGACGCTGCGCATCCCTCTCGGCCTCGCCTGGAGCGGCAGGATCCGGCCCGGCACCGTCATCGACGCTCCGGCCCTCAACATCGACGTGGCGCCCACCATCCTCGGGCTCGCGGGATTGCCGAGCCCTCCCGGCTTCCATGGCTTCGATTGGACTCCGGTGTTCCAGGGAGCCTCGCCGCCGCGCGACCGCATCGCTCTCTTCCAGGCCCACAAGGGCGCGGTGCTCTCCGCGCAGGAGGCGGCGAGCGCGCGGCGCAAGGGCCTGCTGGAAGTGGGCGTGATGATCGGCGAGCGCAAGGAGATCTTCCGCCTCGCCGAGCGCCGGCCGTGGCTCTTCGATCTCCTCCGCGATCCGCGCGAGACCCGCGGCGTCGCCACGAACGCGAAGATCTCGCAACACCTCCGCGACTGGCTGGACAGCGTTCAGAAGGGGCTCATCGTCTCGGACCGGCTCGCCCCGGCCGAGGTCGATGCGGAAAACGTCGAGCAGCTCCGTGCGTTAGGCTATATGCACTGATGGCTACCTCCCTCAAACCCATCTTCCTCCTGGCCGACAGCCAGCTCCTCTTCTGGCGTGACGAGGAGGGCCGGCGCTTCCTCGACCGCGCGCGGGAGCTGATCGCGGCGGAGGCGCCGGAGAAGCAGCCCAAGGCCGCGTACCTCGGCGCTTCCAACGGCGACGCTCCCGAGTTCTACGAGCTGTTCCTGGCCGCCATGGCGGAGATCGGCGTCCGCGACTGCCGCCACGTCCCAGCGCGGCCGGCGGCCGGGGACCTCGCCTTCCTGGAGGAGGCTGGCCTTATCCTGCTCGCCGGCGGGGACGTGCGGCGGGGGTGGACGACGTTCGAGGAGACCGGCGTCAAGGACAAGCTCATGGAGCGCTACTACGCGGGCGCCCTGTTGATCGGCATCTCGGCCGGCGCCGTGCAGCT
>DATBGJ010000646.1:0-5127 GCA_036558045.1 Thermoanaerobaculia bacterium | reverse complement strand
TAGGGGAGGTGAGGGGCCGCCGGCGCGGCGACGCCGAACCGAAGGCAACGAGGGGATCGGACCCTACCGCAGATACCCCAGCGCCCGCAGCTCGCTCCGGGTCTTCTCGTCGATCTCCAAGGCCGCGGACGGCGCCGCGCCGGCGGCTCCGTTCAGCTCCCGGCGCAGGATCGCCCGCAGGCGGGCCTCCAGGCGCGGATCAGTCTCCGCCAGATTGCGATGCTCGCCGGGATCGGCGCGCAGATCGAAGAGGAGGGGACCGCCCCGGCTGCGGACGATCAGCTTGTGGCCCTCCGAGATCACGGCCTTGCTGTCCGGACCGTAGGCCGGCGACTCGGCGACGAGCGGCGCCGCGGCGCAGCTCCCGGCGTCGCCTGACAACAAGGGAACGAGGCTGCGTCCGCGCGCTCCGCTCGGCGGCGGGAGGCCGAGGAGGGCGAGCACGGTCGGCATGACGTCGACGTGGCGCACGGGGCAGTCCACCCGGCGGCCGCGCGCGATGCCGGGGCCGTGGAAGACGAGGGCCGCGCGCAGCAGCTCCTCGTACATCGAATGGCCGTGGCCGACGCCCCAGGAGCCGCGCGGGTCACGGCCGCCCGCGCGCTCGTCCAGGGCGTGGTCCCAGAATTCCTCGCCGTGGTCCGAGGTGACGACGACCAGCGTGTTCCGCGCCGCGCCGGCCTCCGCGAGCCAGCCGTAGAGGCGCCGGATCTCGTCGTCGACGAAGCGCAGCGCCCCGTCGTAGAGCGCCGTGCGGTGGGCGCGGAAGCGGAGGAAGGCGGGATCTTCGAGGTCGCGCGGACTCGCGAGGCCGGTGAAGCTCCAGTCGCCGTGCTCGCGTCCCCGCGCTCCTCCCGCGCGCACCGGGAAAAGGTCGAAGAACGGCTCCGGCGGCTCGACGGGCTGGTGCAGGTCCATGTACTGGAGATAGAGGAAGAAGGGCTCGCCCGGCTTCTCGGCGAGCCAGCGCAGCGCCGCGGCGGTGAGCTCGGCGGCGTTCTTGCGGCCGACGTCCGCGGCGTCGAAGCCGTCCTGGAAGCGCCCGTAGAGGTAGGGGTTGCCCGAGAACAGGCCGGTGCGGAAGCCGGCGCGTCGCAGGCGCGTGGCGAGCGTCTCGACGCCGGCGCGGATCTGGTGCACGGGCGAGTCGTCCGCCAGCAGCCGCACCTCGCCCGCGATGCCGGCGCCGTGCTCGGAGGGGTAGAGGGAGGTGAGCAGGCTGGCGGTCGCGGGCACCGTCCAGTTGGAGTGGGCATGGGCGTCGGCGAAGAGCGTGCCGGTCCTCGCCAGCTCGGCGACGAACGGCGCGGTGTCGCGCGCATAGCCGTAGGCGCCGAGGTGGTCCGCGCGCAGCGTGTCGACGCAGAGGACGATCAGGTTGGGCCGCGGCGCGGCCGCCGGCCAGGATTCCGAGGAGCAGGCGGCGCAGGCGAGGAGGCCGGCGAGAGCGGCGGCGCTCGGCAACGATCGAAATAGGACGATTCCTCGCAGGCGCATCGGACTTTGCCATCTTATTGCACGCCCGCTTGGTATAGCCTTGCCTCCCTTGAGCCAGCCACCGCGCCCCCGCCCGGCGTCCCTGCGCGCGCCAAAGATCTGCGTCATCATGCCGGCCTACCAGGCGGAGAGGACGCTGGAGCGCACCTACCGGGACCTGCCGCTCGACTGGGTCGACGACGTCGTGCTCGTCGACGACGCGAGCACGGACCGCACCGTCGAGGTGGCGCGCGCGCTGGGCCTGCACACGCTCGTCCATCCGCGCAACCGCGGCTACGGCGGCAACCAGAAGACCTGCTACCGCGAGGCCCTGGCGCGCGGCGCTGACATCGTCGTCATGGTGCATCCCGACCACCAGTACGATCCACGCTACATCCCGGAGCTGGCCGAGCCGCTGCTGGCCGGGGAGTGCGACGCCGTCTTCGGCAGCCGCATGCTGGGCGGCCGCCCGCTCGAAGGCGGCATGCCGCGGTGGAAGTACCTGGCGAACCTCTTCCTCACCGCGGCGGCCAACGCCACGTTCTACGTCTTCCTCTCCGAGTACCACTCGGGGCTGCGCGCCTACAGCCGGCGGTATCTGGAGGCGGTGGACCTGGAGGCCAACTCGGACGATTTCGTCTTCGACACCGAGATCATCGCCCAGGGCGTGTGGAAGGGGATGCGCATCCGCGAGATCCCCATCGCCACGCGCTACTTCGAGGAGGCGTCGCAGATCGGTTTCTGGCGCAGCGTGCGCTACGGCTTCGCGGTGCTGCGGGTGCTCCTCGGCTACAAGCTGCACACCAGGGGCCTGCGGCGCTCCCGCCTCTACGCTTGAGGAATTCCCGCCCCCGCTCCAGCCGTTGACAGAGTCCGGCCCTGGCTTGAAGTTTGCGCTCCTCTCTCGGCGCAGTCTTTCGTTTCAAGCGCCGTCAAGAGAGGAAGTGCCTGATTCCATGGGTCTTACACGCAAGACCCTCCCGCGGCACGAGCACGGAAGGGACCTTCGGGGTGACAAAAGTCGGCATGTATTTATGCATGCATTGACATATTTCCCCGAGCCCCCCACAATGCCCGGCCAAGAGGCATCCTCTCAAGGATGTAGGCGACGGTGAACCTTGAACAGTGGGCGGGCGAGGAGCGCCCGTACCCCGGTGGAGGACTTGAGATGCCCATGAGCTCGAAGCGTGCGATGTGGACAGCCGGCGTTCTGCTGCTGTCGTTGGCCGTCCCTGCGGCGGCGGCTTCCCGGCCGGCGACTTTCGCCAGCCGCGATCTCGGAGGGGCGGCGGCGGTCACGCCGCTGGGCGCCCAGGTGCGGCTCACGGAGGTGCAGACGGACCTCGGCGAGCAGGTGGCGTTCCAACTGGAGCGTTTCGCCGTCTTCACGGACGATGCCCGCATCGTCATCCACGGCGCCGGCGGCGACACCGTGCAGCAGGCGCCCGCGAACGTCTATTTCCGCGGCACGGTGGAAGACGAGCCGGATTCGCGGGTGTTTCTCTCGGTGCTCGCCGACGGCACGGCGCAGGGCATCGTGACCCGCGGCGAGGAGACCTACTTCATCGGCGACGCCGGGGCTCCGGTCAAGGCCCTCGGCGCGGGGCCGCTGGAGATGCGGCGTATCGATCCGGCGCTGCTGAAGCAGGCGCGCGGCGCCGGCTACACCTGCGGGGCCGACAAGCTGCCCCAGAACATGCATCCCGTGGACGATCCGGTCTTCGGCACGGCGGCTCCCGGCGGCGGCCTGGCGAAGGCGGCGGCCGCGGCGGTGCCCGCGTACACGGCGCGCGTCGCCGTCGAGACGGACTACGAGTACTACACCAAGTTCAACAACGTCACGACCGCCACCAATTACGTGGGCAGCCTGATCGGCTACGCGTCGACGATCTACGTCAGCGAGATCAACACCTCGCTGGCCGTGCAGTCGGTCAGCCTGTGGACGACTCCCAGCGATCCCTGGACGCAGACCTCGACGACCTGCGGCCTGATGGAGTTCGGCCGCTACTGGAACAAGAACAAGGCCGGCGTCTCCCGCACCATCGCCCACTTCCTGAGCGGCAAGAACCTCGGCGGCGGCATCGCCTGGCTCGGCGTGCTGTGCTCCAGCGGCTTCGGCGCCAGCGCCAGTTGCCCCGGGGTGCCCACGGACGCCTCCTGGGGCGGCGGCTACGGCTTCACCGCCAACATCGCCGGCAACTTCAATCCCAACAATCCGGCGGTGGTGTGGGACATCATGGCCGTCTCGCACGAGATCGGCCACAACTTCAACTCGCCCCACACCCACTGCTACAACAACATCGGCGGCAGCGCGAGCCCCATCGACCAGTGCTACTCCGGCGAGGGCGGCTGCTACTCGGGCGCGACGTCGCTGCCCGGCCCCGCCGGCGCCGGCAGCGGCACGATCATGAGCTACTGCCACCTGGTGCGCGGCAGCTACAGCGACGTCAAGCTGACGTTCGGCACCAACCATCCCTACGGCGTGCTGCCCGGTCGCGAGGCGGCCCGCATGAGCGGCTACGTGAGCCAGGTCGCGGCGGGGAACCCGGGCTGCCTGGCCCCCTCCGCGCCGCCGCCGCCGGGCGGCGGCACGAAGGCGAAGCCGGCGGACTTCGACGGCAACGGCGCCTCGGACACCATGATCTATCGGAGCGGCGCATGGCTCAACTTCGATCCTCCTCCGACCGGTGTGTGGACCGGCGGCTCGGCGAGCTGTATCCCGGCCTCCGCCGACTATGACGGCGACGGCAAAGTCGACCGGGCGCAGCTCTGTGGAGGAGCCTGGCATTTCTACAATGCGGACGGTTCTCACAAGAAGGGCTTCTGGACCGGGGGCGTGGCCGGAGACCGGCCGGTGCCCGCCGACTACAACGGCGACGGCAAGGCCGACGTCGTCCTCTTCCGTAACGGCTCCTGGGTGTTCTTCGACTACGCGACGGGCGCGATGACGGGAAGTGTCTGGACTGGTCCGGGAGCCGCCGTCATCCCGCTGCCCATGGATTACGACGGCGATGGCAAGGCCGATTTCTCCGTCTACCAGAACGGGGCCTGGCATTTCTACTACGCCAACGGCAGTTACCGGAAGGGTATCTGGACGGGCGGAGTGGCGGGGGACGTTCCCGTCCCGGGGGATTACAACGGCGACGGGGTGGAGGAGCCGGTGATCTTCCGCGGCGGAGCCTGGCTGTTTTACAACTTCAGCACGGGCGCCGCCGCCGGCGGCGTTTGGACCGGCGTACCTTCCTTCGGGGGACAGCCGCTCCAGCCAGCTCCTCTGGACTACGACGGCGACGGCACCCTGGACTTCACCGTCTATACCGGCGGGCCCTGGCACTTCTACCGGGACGACGGCTCGTATCTCAAGGGTGTCTGGACCGGCGGCGTGGCCGGAGACAAACCGATCTCCCGGCGCCAGCTCAGCCAGTAGCCATGGGATCGCGGGGAGCTCAGCTCAGGCCGAGCTCCCCGTAAAGATTCAGGAAGGCGGCTGCCGCCTCCACAGTCGCGACGGGGGGGCGCAAGCGCGGCATCTCCCCGCCGCCAGCGAGCGCCGCGATCGCGGCGGCGATCCCCGCGGCACTTGCCTGCAGCGGCACGAGCAATCCCCCGCCCCGCTCCCTCACACGCTCGGCGATGGCGCCGTGGTCGAAG